>JAZUGZ010000143.1:0-14740 GCA_045641425.1 Candidatus Fimenecus sp. | reverse complement strand
ATTTATAACACCAGTAAGACCTAATTCGTTAGCAGCTGAAACGCCAAGTGCCTTGTAAACTGCTGGCTTTCTAAGGTCGGCATCAATAAGAAGAACAGATTTACCATTCTGTGCAAGTGCTAAAGCTGTGTTAGTAGCAACTGTTGTTTTACCTTCATTTTCATAAGCACTTGTGAAAATGAATACTTTGTAATTTTGACGCTTTGCAGCGTTTTCAATTTTTGTTCTAATAAGCTTAAAGGACTCAATGAATATAAATCCTGTTTTTCTATCAGAAATAAGAAGATTTTTAGCTGCCTTGTCTGGTTTTTTAATGTGAACAACCTGACCTAAAAGCTTGCTGTTAAGCTTGTTCATAATGTCGTCAGATGATTTAAGAGTATCTTTAATGAAAATGCTAATGCAAATTGCGGCAACAACTAAACCTGCACCAAAAATAAAGCCTAAAAGAGTGTAAACAATTTTGCTGTTATCGCCATTTGCGTGAGTTGGCATTTGTGGCTCGTCAAACGCAGTAGCTCTTGTGCTTTGGTAAGCCATTTCAGTAGTTTTGCTGTAATTGTTCACATAGCTTGTAGCAACAGCATAAGTTACCTTTGGGTCGTTAGTTGTAATTGTGATAGCAATAATTGAAGTGTCCTCAACAAGTGATGAACGAATCATATTTTTAACTTCGCCACTAGTAATGTCATAGCCAGAGCCTTTAGCAACGTCAGCCATTAACGAGTCACTTTCAGTCATAATGATTTTATAGTTCTTAGCAAGTGAAATACCAGCGTTAATGTCAGATGAGCTTTGCGCACCAATAACTGTGTTTTCAGGCTTATTGTCAAGTGCGAAACGAATTGTACTGCTATACATAGGCACATAGGTTACCTTAGCAATTACAAAACCGATTACAGCGCAAACAATTGCAGCAATGGCAATTAACCACCATTTTTGCATAACGCGAGTAACATATTGCATAACCTGGTCAAGGCTAATGCCGTTCTCTTCAGTTGAAGTATTTTTTGAATTGTATTCCATACTCAATTGCTCCTATCAAATTTCATCACATATATAGTTATTATAACAAAACAAGTTTGCTTTTGCAACATATTTTGCAATATTTATTGTACTAAAACATTACCATTTGAAATCTCAATAATCTTGTCGGCAGATGATAAAACTTCTTCTCTGTGAGTAATAAAAATCACTGTTATATCTTCCATACTTTTAAGATTTTCAATAAATTTCTTTTCGGTTAATGCGTCAAGCGAAGCAGTGGCTTCATCCATAAGTAAAATTCTTTTACCGCTAAGAATTGCCCTTGCAATTGCAAGTCGCTGTGCCTGACCTTGTGAAATACCACTTCCGTCCTCGCCAAGTGGGGTGTCAAGCCCCAATGGAAGCGAATTCACAAATTCACTTGCGCACGAAATTTCAAGTCCACGCTGAATTTCGTCATCGGTTGCTTTTTTATTAAGTAAAGTAATATTTTCGCGTATTGTTCCGCTGAAAAGCATATTGTCTTGTGGAACAAGTGAAATAAGTGAACGAAGTGCATTTGCATTTTTGTTGCCGTTTTTAGATTCAATGTAAATCTCGCCTGAAACTGGCTTGTAAAGACCAGTAAATAGCTTGAAGAGTGTTGTTTTACCAGCACCAGAACGGCCACTAACACAAACAAAATCGCCCTTGTTTATGCTAATGTTAGCATTTTCAATAACAGGCTCGCCATCATAATTAAAGCTAAGCGAATTAGCCTTAATGCTTAAAAATTCGTCATAAGAAATAGTGTCAATTTCTTCCATCTGTTCTGACTCTTCACAAATTTCCATAAGTCTTGTGGCTGAGGCTACCATTGAAAAGAATGAGGGAATTATTCCGGTAATTCCTGAAATTGGCGATTGAAGTTGGTTAACAAGCAAAATAAGTGAAGTAACAGTACCAAAACTCATTGTTCCTTTAAGTGCACCATTAGCACCATAAGCAACTGCCGCTAAAAATCCAACTGCAAATGCAAATGAAAAAGCAAGTGTCGAAGCAACACCAATTCCGCCACGCATCAATTTAGCGTTAAAAAGTGCCTTTTGTCTTTTTTGAGAACGCTTAACCATTTTTTGCTCAATGCCAAAAACCTTAACTGCAAAAAGATTTTCAATTGCCTCTTGCATAAATGAGCGAAGACGACCATCTTTTTCTTGAGCTTTGCGATGTAGCTTTTTAATTGGCGAGCGCAAAGCAAAGGTTGCAAGACCAATTAAAACTCCGCAAATAATAAAAACAATTGCGAATTTTCTGTCAAGGCTTAAAAGTGCAATTGCCGCTGAAAGTGCCTTTACAATGTTAAGCACCGCTGTTGGAACAATGTGAATTGAATGTTCACTAACAACTGCCACATCTGAAGTGAGCCTTGTCATAAGCTCGCCTGAATGGTACTCGTTAATCTTGGCAAAATTGCCATTCAAAACACTTGAAAACACCTTTGTTTTAAGGTGCATTTCGCATTTGCCTTGGCTAATAATTTCAAGCATTGATGCACTAACTCGTGCGAGCATTTGAACTAAAATAGCCACAAGCAAATAAATAATATATTTTTTAAGCGAGTTAGCGTCTGCACGCTGTGCGCTGTCAAGCACATGCCTTGAAACAACTGCAAAAAGTGTTGTGCATACACCAATAATGGCGTTAAGCACAGTAAGTGCCACACCCTCTGCATCTCGACGACCAAAGTTTCGTCTTATCCACTTTATAGCAGTTAAATCTTTCATTTTTTAATCCTCTAAAAGCCCTTGTGCCTTCATTTTCGCAAGTAAGTTTTTAACGTCCTTCTCAATAACCTCTTTTGGTGCATTATACATTTTAAGAAGCTCGTCAACAATTTGGCTTTCGGTGTGGTTGCCGTCTAAAAGTGCAAAAACCTCGGCCCCTACTTCGTTAAATGTAATAATTCCGTTAAATGAAAGTCGAGCCTCGCCAGTTGCAATAACAATATTTTCGCCTGCAACCTTTTTCAAAATATAACCGTCTTTAATCTTCATTTTGAAGCATCCTTTCAATTTCTTCATATACAAATTTACCTGTTCCACTGTTTTTGTTACAACCAAGTGAAAAAACAGGAACACTTGTCAAAACCTCATCAGTAATAGTAAGCATTTTTTCAGCGTATTTTTTAATTGATGGGTTAACAGTTTGTGCCATAAAAAGTGGCACTGCCATACTCGGCCTCATTCGTTTAACAATATTTTCTTCACTTCTATAAAGAAAAACAATTGCACGAATTGGTGTTTGAACATTCAAATTTTCATCTGTCTTGCCTGAAAATGGAGTTCCGCAAGCACAAAATTTGCCACCATTTTTAATTATTAACGGCTTGTCGTCATTTATTATACGAGTGTTTTCAAGCTCGCTGAGCCACAAATGTGTGTGTGTGGATTTACCAGTACCGCTTTTAGCCGAGAAAAGATAAGCTTTGCCATCTTTTTCAACGCAAGACGAATGAAGAACAATTCCACCATGATTTAACACTTCGTTGCAAAAGCCCTCGCCATACCACATATATTCATGCTCTTCCCTTGTTAAGTGCGGATATGTCAAAAGCTTTTCGTCAATGAAATCTTCTTTAACATTAAGGGTTATGTCCGCCTCGCCGTCAGGAAAATTTGCCAAATACTCCCTACTTCTTTCTTTAAGCAATGGAAAGGCTGGTTCATATTCAGTTTTAAGCCCTGCAATAATGTATTTTCCCATATTTTCTCCAAGCTTATCTAATGTATGGAAGTGGGTTAACCTTTGTGCCGTTAACTCTAACCTCAAAGTGAAGGTGCGCACCAGTAACATAGCCTGAGTCGCCCGCTTGACCAATTTGCTGACCGCGTCTTACATATTGACCAGTTCTAACACAAATTGAACCGGCTCTCATGTGAGCGTAAAGTGTTGAAAGCCCGTTACCGTGGTCAATTCTAACATAGTAACCGCCCATTCGCTCGTAGCCTGCTGCAACAACACGACCTGACTCAGCCGCAACAACAGGCGCACCCATTGTGCCACCTGGTCTGCAAAGGTCAACACCGCCGTGCCAACCGCTACCAAAGTTACGTCTGCCATAGCCTGACGAAACAACTGTGCAACCAACACCTGGCCAACCAAGCTTTGCACCTGTGTAGTTATTATAATAACCACCTGTGCTGCTACCATAACCACTGCCATAGCTGTTGTAATAGTTACGCTTTGTGCCGACTTGAATTTTCTCGTCAACAACCTGCTTTGTTGTTTCTCTTGAAACTTCTTTTGAAGATACACGAACTCCGTCAATATATGTTACAAGCTCAGTTACAAGCTGTTCGCCATTTTGACCCTTAACAACTGTCTTTTTGTCGCCAACATAAAGTGTATCTGTATTAACCTTAATTGTTGAATAAGGTATTTTTTCGGTGTGTGTTTCGGTCTTTGTAACCTGAACCTGAACAAAGTTTACATCGCCCTCTAAAAGAACTTTTTGACCAACATAAATACTCTCTTTAAGTGATGGATTAAGGGCAAAAATTTCAGATGTTGAAACGCCATTTTTCTGTGCGATTTGTGAAACTGTGTCGCCAACAGCAACAGTGTAATATCTTGCTTCGCTCTTTTTACTTGCAAGCTTTTCCGAAAGCTTCTCAGCATCCCAAACTGTGTTTTCATTGTCTGGGTAAAGACCTTGAACATATTTAATGTCTTCAACAAAGCTAACCGAAGCGTCATCAGGAGCGTCATAATCAGCTAAAATTCCGTCAAAAACTGCAAGCGCATCTGTTTCATTTTTTACAGCACAAAGAAAGTCGCTGTCAATATAAATTCCGCAAGCATTTGTTATGTTGCAGTTTGAATTTTCAATAAGGCTGTCGCAAATTGTTGAAGCATCGTTAATTTTTGAAAGCTTAACTGCCTTAAGGCTGTATTCAGCGTTTCCAATAACCTCAGCCTTTTCGTCATCTTCAGTAATTTCAGAAACATTTGAAACATCAAGCCTGTCCATTGCAAGGCGTCTTGCCTCTTTATAAACGGCTTCACTTTTAACATAGCCAATTACCTTGTCGTTGTAATTAAGCTCTAAGGCAAATGTAGTGCCAGACCAAGCAAAAATTACATTTAGCATAATAACAAATGCTAAAATAGGAAGCGCGTGGTTAAGTGCATAAACAAAAACATGCTTGTAAAGAGTCCACATCTTTTTAATATAACGTGGAAGATGCTTGTAATGCTTAATCTTGCCACCGTCAGTGTCGGCTCTTGCTTCCCCTATAACTCTTTTAGTATTCGAGAAAAGCGACTTAACGTCAGCGGTAATTTCGTGAAATGTTTTAAGCGTAAATTTATCAATAACTATAATAGCGGTAAAGATAATTGTAGCTAAAGCACGAAGTGGGCGAAGAAGCATTTCTTTAAGCGTTTTAGAAAAACGCTTCATATAACGAATTGTTTTTAGCCCAATATAATATATGTAATTGTAGATACTTGCTGTCATAACTATCTACCTCTGTTCGCAAATTTGCAGATACATAATGAATTATACCATACTATTATAAAAAAGTAAATAAAAAAGAGGTGGGTCGCCACCTCTAAAATTATGATTAGTTTTTATAAATTTCGTTTTTGTATGAAACGCAGTTTTTACCGCTACCTTTAGCGTTATAAAGCTGTTCGTCTGCAAGGCCAATTAACTTGTTTAAGTCAATTTTCGAATTACCATCTGAAATACAAAGACCAATGCTCAGCGTTACACCGCCATTTGTAGGCTTTGTGTATTCTTCAACATCCTTTAACATTCCTTTAATGTGTTCAATTGTTCGTTCCTCGTCACGCACAGCTGAAAGCACAATAAATTCTTCGCCACCATAGCGAGCGCAAATGTCAGTAGGTCTTGAAAAGTTTTCACGAATTTTCTCTGCAACGCTCCTTAAGGCTCCGTCACCCTCAACGTGACCGTATGTGTCGTTATATTTCTTAAAATTGTCAATATCAGCCATTAAAACTGAAAGCTTAAGTGAGTTCTTTTCACAATATTTTTTAAGTGTAGGTGAAAGCTCGGCAAAGCCACGCCTGTTAGTAAGCATTGTAAGTTGGTCGCCATTTGCAAAATGCTCAAGTCTTTTTTCAGTAAGGCTTTGACTTATGTATCTAAAGAAAATCCAGTAAGATGCAGCCGACGCTATAAATATTGCCAAGAAGCACAAAACAATATCGTCAGGGTTGTTGCCATCAACTAAAAGCATTACACTGCTTTCAACAGCAAATGTAATTACAAGAAATAAAATTTTTGGAAGTGGCTCAATAACTGGCAATATGGTAAATATCAAAATAAAAATCAAATAGTTATTAACTGTGCCTCGGTCAAAAAGCTCCATTATTGAAAAAGACATTGCCTCAGTGGCATAAATTACCCAGTAAAGCATATAAATAAGCCTTTTTTGCTTTAACGGAAAGTCAGGGTCTTTTAATTTATGTTCAATAAGGCTAATAAATCCAAGTGCCACAACAGTAAATATTGAGCAAGATATTAAAAACCAAGTGCCATAATCAAACTTAATTTTTGTAATGAGCGCCCAAATCATTCCGCAGGCCTCAACAAGAAATAATATAATAGATGCAGGAATAACTCTTAAAAAATTAGTGTGAACTCTGTCTGCTTCAATTGAGCGAAAAATTGGGTCGTTACCTTTGCGCCCACGCCTTGCTTCGTGTTCTTCACGGCGTTTAAGAAGCATAGCGTTACTAATTTTTTTGATTTCAGCTGAAATATTAGTAAACATAAGCCTCCTCCTTTCACTATTCTAATAATATTTTATCATATTTTATTTTTTCTATCAAGAAGAAAGTAACACATAACTCAAAATTACATAATATGTACTGTCAACCCACAAAAAATAATTAGGAGGAAACATATATGTCCGAAAGCAAAACAAATGCACTTCCGTGCAAAATAAAAGAAGCAGTCTGTGTTGACACTAACCGAGTTTATGACTCCTGTGCCGATAAAGACTGCCTTGAAGATTTAAGACTTACCTTCACAGCCGCTTCACAGACACTAATTAACACAGCTACTTCAATTAAAGCACGTGATGCCGAAGTACTTAATGTAGCAATAGATGTTGAAAGAATTCCATTTAATCGTGGTTTCTATTCTGTTGATTTAACGTACTTTTTCAGAGTAACTGTTGATACCATTCAGCCAGATTCAACAACACCTGTTCCAGTAGATGGCCTTGCAACCTTCAACAAAAAATGTATTCTTTACGGTTCAGAGGGTAACGTAAAGGTGTTCTCATCAAGCTTTGTAAGTGACGAGGGCGATGTTCAGCTTGAAACAACTAACACTAACCCAAGAGCAAAGGTTCAAACAGTTGACCCAATTGTTCTTGACGCACGAATTGCACGCCCTGAAGACATTTGCGAATGCTTCAAGTGCAAAATTCCAAAATGTGTTTGCCGTAGATTTGTTGGCACATTCTCAAGCGAAATTCCAACTCCAACCGACCGTGCCGTTGTTGTAACTCTCGGTATTTTCACAATAGTACAGCTCGAGCGTGATGTTCAAATGCTCATTCCAGCTTACGACTTCTGTATGCCAAAACGCGAATGTGCTTGCGACACTGAAGGCCCGTGTGATGCATTCCGCAGAATTAAATTCCCAGTTGACGAATTCTTCCCACCGAAAGAGGGAAACCTTGCGGATTCTTACCGCCCAACCGGTTGTTGCGACCAAAAATGTGATTGCTAAATTTAAAAGTATAAAAAAAAGAGCATCGAAAGATGCTCCTTTTTTGTTATTTAACCGCTTTGTAAACTGTCTTAAATTCTTCAAGGGATACATTTTGTGCAAAAAGGTCATATTGAACGCCATCACTAAACCAACGCGCAACACAAAAGCCCTCGCTAAACTCGGTTGGCTTTAACGCTTCATTTTCAGAAAGATTTTCGCCTACTTGTGTTCCGTCATCAAGGTAAATCCCCATAAGAAAGCTGTCGGTTGTTTTACTTGCCCAAATTTCATAGTCTTTGCCATCTACCGCAAAGGTGTAGCAAGCAATTTTTGGCGAATAAGAATCATTAACATCAAATTCTTCATTAGCAATCTTAATGCCTGTTGGCTTTTTAATGCTTGTGCCGGCTTCTTTATTTATTTCGTCAAGTGAGCCAACTGAAAAATATGGATTTTGAATTTCTTCGCCATTCTCATCAGTTGCAGTTTCACTGCTTTCTGTTTTCTCTTCAACAGAATATTCAACCGCTTCGCCGTTTTCATCTGTTACAGTTGGCAAATCCGATGAATCAAGCTCATTAGATTTTGTTGTAGAAGTCGTTTCATCATTTGGTCTTGTTGTAATTCCACAAGAAGCAAATGTGACAGCAACAAAAATAATCGCAATGCAAAATGCTAAATATTTTTTCATAATGCCACCTTAATTAGTACCAGTTTTCTACTGTGAATTTATATCTCTTGTCAAATTCCATTCTTGCACAGAAAAGCATTGACTTTTCGTTGTTGTTATATACAGCACTCCAAAGAGATGTTATCATATATCCTCTCTTGTGTCTGTAAACTAACTGGCATTTGTCAAGAAGGTCCATAGCCTCGTCTTCTGTCATAATGCCTTTGCAATCTTTGAAAGCGTCCTCAACCCAAATTTGTCTTGTGTAGCCAAAGCCCTTACTATTGTCGCCACCTTCTGAATGGAAAAAGTTCATACAATACTGGAATTTGTCTTTTGGCCAAACGAGCTTCATTTTGTTGTCAACATATTCAATAATAACGCTCTTGCCGGTAATATCAGTAATTTGGTAGTGGTAGTTACAGAAAATTGAGTCGTGCATATCGTACTTATTAAAAAGTTCAATAGCCTCTTCAACTGTTGCGCAGGTGTCAAGCACCGCACGAATCATAGCTGTTGTGGTAATTGGCTTTTTGCCAGTGTTTTGATTTGTAGCCTTTGCTTTAATTTCAAGAACTGCAATAGCAAGTCCCTTTTCATTAACTCCGTCCATGCAGGTGTAAGGCGCAGCTAAAAGTCGGTTTCTATTTTCAACCTTTGAAAGATTTTGGTGCTTCTGGCCATATAAAAGCACATTTGTGTCAGTAACCGCAACACTCTTGTAACCATTTTTAGGGGAAGTATGTACTACTATTGCTGGTGCGTCCTTGTAGTCAAAGTTGCGAGCCATAATGTGCTGACCGTCAGGGGTTTCTGCATTAAATGTTGTGCAGGCAAAACCGCTACCGCCAATGTTTATTTCGCCCTTTTGTGTCTTAAAATGATTTTGAACAAACTTAATAAGGTCAACTACATTTGAAACGCCAGTTTCAAGTAGCTTTTCAAGTCCGTAATCATTTTCATACTTTAATGTGTAAATGTTGTCGTTAATTTTTTTGAATTCGCCTTTGAGCATATTTTCCATATCTATTACCACCTTCAAAATTTAATATACCATAATTCTACAAAAAAATCTATATTTAGAGTAGAAAAAAACAGGCACATAGTATATAATAATTTTTAGGAAGTGAGAAAATGAGTGAAGATAAATATTTATACCACGCACAAAGACTTTCAAAGCTAATTCAAAAAGAAACTATATCCGAATTTTACCAAAAGGATAAAACTAAATTCTACGAGTTTAGAGAAATCTTAAAATCTATGTTCCCTTTGCTTTTCAAGAAAGCAGAGCTTTTAGATTTTGACGGTAGCTTTGTGCTGATAATAAAGGGCGAAAACAAAAATACAGCTCCAGTAGTTTTTATGAATCATCACGATGTTGTTGAAGCCCCTGGGAAGTGGAAGCACGGCGCTTTTTCAGGCGAAATTGCCGAAGATAAGCTTTGGGGGCGTGGCACTCTTGACACAAAGGGCGGTCTTTACTGTATGCTGGAAGCTGTTGAAGAGCTTTTATCACAAAACTTTACCCCAAAAACCGATTTTTACTTTGTTTCCGCTTGCACCGAAGAAACTGACGGCACAGGCTGTGACGAAATCACAAAATATTTTCTTGAAAAGGGTATTAAATTTTCATTTTGCCTTGATGAGGGCGGTATGATTTTATATGACCCAATTGGCGGTGCTGACGGCTACTTTGCTATGGTGGGAGTTGGCGAAAAAGGAACCGCTGACCTTAAATTTATTGCAAAAAGTCGTGGTGGTCACGCTTCCACTCCGCCTAAAAATACCCCACTTGTAAGGCTCGGCAAGTTTATGGCAGATGTTGACTCCAACAGTCCGTTTGAAACCTACCTTTCCCCAACAATTGCCGAAATGCTTAAAAGAATGTCCCTAAAAATGAAACAGCCACTTAAAACTGTTATGGCAAACCCTGACGGATTCAAACCAATTCTTCAAAAGATTATGCCAAGTGTTTCCGCAACCGCTGGCGCACTTTTACATACAACTATTGCATTTACAATGGCAGAAGGCTCTGCTTCGACTAATGTTATCCCTGAAGAGGCTTTCGTAATGGGCAATATGCGTTTTTCTCATCACGAGGGTAGGGACGAAAGCATTAAAAAGCTTCAAAAAATTGCCGACAAATACGACATTGAAATTGAAGTTACAGACCCAGGTTTTTCTTCGCCTATTTCCCCATTTGACTGTGACGAGTTTAGGCTAATTGAAAAAGCTGTTACTAATAGCTTCCCTGACGTTCTCACTTCGCCTTATGTTATGACTGGGGCAAGTGATGCAAGGTTTATGAGCCGAGTTTGCGAAAAATGCTACCGATTTGTTCCATTTGTAATTTCAGACGAGCAACTTTCTAGCATTCACGGCCTTAACGAATGTGTTGACATTAAAAATTTAACCCCAGCGGTTGAATTTTATAAATACTTAATGCAAAACTTAACTTAAAATAAAAAATTAAAGTCGCTCGGTTGAGCGACTTTTCTTTTTTTATACTGTAACTACTGTTGCTTCTTTTTCAAGCTGTTCTAAAACTGAATTTGCCTTTTCGCGAGCATTCGTTTTAATTAGTAAAAGTGCCGTTCTGCCGTCTTTGTAAACAACGGCTTTTTTGGGGAATTCGTCTTTAATGCTTTTGGCAAACTCTGAAATTTTGCTGGGCTTTTCAGCCAAAAAATTAAATACACAAACTGAATTTTCTTTTGTGCATAAGTAAAGTGAGTTAATAAAATCTTCTCCGTA
Source organism: Candidatus Fimenecus sp. (assembly GCA_045641425.1). Lineage (GTDB taxonomy): Bacteria > Bacillota > Clostridia > Oscillospirales > Acutalibacteraceae > Fimenecus. The sequence continues at coordinate 3,593 of JAZUGZ010000143.1, read as the reverse complement.
AATATTTTGTGGCAATTTTTCTGCATCAAAAATGTCAATATAAACAGAGTCAAATTTTTCTTTTATATTCTCATTTTTAACATACTCAAACGCATCAGCATTTACTAAATCAAACTGATTTTCAATTTCGTTTATTAAAAAATATTTCTTTGCAAGCTCTATAAACTCTTTTGAGTACTCAACGCCAACTGTGTGACTTTCCTTAAAGTTTAACCCCAAAAACCTTGGCACAGCACAACCCGCCGCACCTAAACACAGATTTTCATTTAGTGAAAACTTTTCGCCCCATAAATCAAGCACCCTTTGTGGCAAATAAAAGGTTGGCTGGTAGCGTTTTTTCTTGTCAATGTAAATCATAGAGTGAATAAATGTACCATTTTTATTTGGTACTCTAAAAACTAATGCTCGTCTGCCACTGTAAGACGGAACAATGGAAGTTTTTTCAACAACTCTGTATGTAATATTATTAAGATTTATTTCTTCAAGAACCTTTGTTTTAACAAGCTTCGAACGAAGTTTTTTAAGCATATTTAATCTCCGTAAAAATTAAGGCAGAGTTTCCCCTGCCTTTATTTTTTAATTATTTCTTAAATACAGGTTTTGCATCCCAAATGCCCTCTGCATAATCTCTAATAGCTCTGTCAGCGGCAAAACGACCAGCACCAGAAATGTTCATAAGTGACATTCTGTTCCAGTTTTCTGTATCTTTATAAGCTTCAGCAATTGCAATCTGCTTTCTTCTGTAATCCTCAAAGTCAGCAAGAACCATGTAAGGGTCGTGATGAATAATTGTTGAAGTTACTTCGTGGAAGAACTGACCACCAATACCATTTTGGTTAGCGAAGTCAAGGATTTTGTGAATTTCGCTATTGTTGTTGTAATACTGTTGTGGGTCGTAGCCTCTCTTTTGAAGATTTTGAACTTCAGGAGTGCTCATACCGAAAATGAAAATGTTATCTTCGCCAACAGCATCAAAAATCTCAACATTAGCACCGTCCATTGTACCGAGTGTAACAGCACCATTAAGCATAAACTTCATATTACCAGTACCTGAAGCCTCAGTACCTGCAAGTGAAATCTGCTCTGAAATTTCAGCAGCTGGCATAAGTCTTTCAGCCATTGTAACATTGTAATCTTCAACATAAATTACTTGAAGCTTGCCCTTGCAGTCAGGGTCAGAGTTAATCATTTTAGACATAGCGCAAATAAATGCGATAATCTTTTTAGCTACAAAGTAACCTGAAGCTGCCTTTGCACCGAAAATGTAAGTGTGTGGAACAACCGGTGCTTTTGGATTTTCCTTAATGTAAAGGTACTGTGCTAAAATGTTAAGTGCATTTAAGTGCTGGCGCTTGTACTCGTGAAGGCGCTTTACCTGAACATCAAAAATTGAGTTTGTGTCAAGCTCAACACCAGTTTGCTTTTTAATATATGCTGCAAAGCTTTCTTTGTTGTGCTTTTTAATTTCAGCAAGAGCAGCAAGAACTTCTTTGTCGTCTTTATATTTTCTTAAATCAAGAAGCTTGTCAGCATCTTTAACATATTTGTCGCCAATAGTGTCTTTAAGAAGTTTTGCAAGCTCTGGGTTTGACTGGCAAAGCCAACGTCTGTGAGCAATACCATTAGTAACATTAGTAAACTTTTCTGGCTCAAGTGCATAGAAATCAGAGAAAACTGTGTCCTTAAGAATGTCAGAGTGAAGTGCAGAAACACCATTTACACAGTGTGAGCCTGCAACACAAAGGTTAGCCATACGAACAATTCCGTTTGACATAATTGCCATTCTTTCAACTGTGTCTGCGTTACCTGTCTGCTCCCAAACCTTTGCTCTAAAGCGGTTGTCAATTTCCTTTGTGATTTCCCAAATTCTTGGCATAAGGCGTTTGTAAAGGTCCTCAGGCCAACATTCAAGCGCTTCTTTCATAACTGTGTGGTTTGTGTAAGCAACTGTTTTTGTAACAATACTCCAAGCATCGTCCCAACCGTAACCGCACTCGTCAAGTAAAATTCTCATAAGCTCTGGAATAGCCATTGTTGGGTGAGTGTCGTTAACGTGAATTGCAACCTTGTCTGCAAAATTGTCCATTGTGCCAAACTCACGAAGGTGGTGCTTAACAATGTCTTGAATAGATGCAGAAACAAGGAAATACTGCTGACGAAGTCTAAGTGACTTGCCTTCTGGGTGGTTATCTGCTGGGTAAAGAACCTTTGAAATAACCTCAGCCATAGCATTTCTTTCCATAGCTCTCATATAGTCGCCCTGATTGAAAAGACCCATGTCAAGGCCAGGTGCTTTTGCAGACCAAAGACGAAGAACTGAAACGCCCTTGCCGTCTTTACCAGCAACGTGCATATCGTAAGGGATAGCGTAAATTGTGTTAGGATTTTTAATTTCAACGTGGTGGAAAGAGCCGTCCCAAGAATCTTCAATGTCGCCCTCAAAGTTAACTTCGTAAGCACTCTCTTCGTGTGGTACTAACCAAACCTCGCCACCTGGAAGCCAAAAGTCAGGAAGCTCTGTCTGCCAACCGTCAACGAGTTTCTGCTTAAAAATACCATATTCATAAAGAATTGAGTAACCTTTAGCACAGTAGCCTTCAGTTGCAAGTCCGTCAAGGTAGCAAGCAGCAAGTCTGCCAAGACCGCCGTTACCAAGACCAGCGTCAGGCTCACATTCGTAAAGGCTTTCAAGCTTAACGCCATAGTCTTTAAGAACACCTGCGAATGTTTTTGTTAAATTTAAGTTGTAAAGGTTGTTCTTAAGTGAACGACCCATAAGGAATTCCATGCAAAGGTAATAAACTCTTTTAGAGCCTTTTTTGCTTGCTTCCTGTGAAAATTCTGTTCTGCCCTGACTCATCATGTCACGAACAATAAGTGACACAGCCTTGTAGTATTGCTCATTTGTAGCTTCTTCAGGATTAACACCAATAAAGTGCGAAAGTTTAGCTTCAAGAAGCTGCTTTGCCTGGGCTTTTGTAAGTGAATAATTCATACAAATCCTCCAAAAAATATTTTGAAAATAGTTAAATTTCAAGTTCCATTTGTATATTTTACACTAAAATCGGCCTTTTTTCAACCGTAATAGCAAAATTTCCAATTTTCTATCATTTGCACAAAAAAATCCCATCACAAAATGCTTGTAATGGGATTTTGCTATTAAGTATTAAAGCATTGTGCCACTGTAGTTTTCATAACCAGCAGTAACCCAAATAATTTTGAATTCGTTACCAGTTCTTTGGTAAATATTAAGCTTGCCTCTTGCTTCTGGGCCATATTTATAGAAGCCGTTCCATTTACCTTGGTTATTTGTAACTTTTTGAAGACCTTTTTCAATACCGTCTGCCATTTCGCTGTCTTTAGCATAAAGAGTCATAACAGCAACGCAGTTCTTTGAGTTTGCATATCCAAACTTAAAGCCAGTCTGCCACCAGTGGTATTCAAGTGGGCGATAGAAGAAGCGTTTGCCCGCATTGTAGTCTTTAGTGGTCTTATAAAAGTCAAAGCCCATTTTAAGAAGGTCGTCATCATCTGCACAAGCATAGAAGTCGCCTGATGTACCTTGAGTCTTTGTGTAAACGCCCATTTCAGCG
>JAZUGZ010000142.1:0-1666 GCA_045641425.1 Candidatus Fimenecus sp. | reverse complement strand
CATAAGCTACTATATCGCGAATTTCGTCTTTAGTGTAATAGTGAAAATACTCTCCGCCTTCGTGTTTGCAAATTAAAGAAAGTGGTAAAGTTTTTGCTTCAAAATGTTCAAATTTTCTTTTACTACCAATTTCATTTAAGAGTGGATATTTTTCGCTTTCAATTCTAAAGCCTTGGTCGTCACTTAAATGCCAATGGAATTTATTAAGTTTAACCATTGCCATATTGTCAAGTGTTTTTTTGACAAGTTCAACGCCAAAGAAATGACGGCTATCATCAATCATTCCACCACGATATGAAAATTTGGGGTAGTCGTAAATATTAGCACCACGAAGAACAGCCTTGCCACTCTCAGTTTTACTCTGCATAAGCATTGTTTTAAGAGTAACTGCACCATAAAATGCACCATTTGAGTCTGCGGCAGTAATTACAACACCCTTTTCATCAATTTTAAGTGTATAACCCTCACTCGGAATAGATGAATCTTTATTAAATTTAATCGAGCCAGTGCTTGCATCATTTTTAGTTTTAAGATATTCAGTTAAAAACTTGCCAGCATCAACAAACTCGGCAACACAAAGCACCTTTGTATCACTCGTTACAGTGTAAGTTGCATCTATTGTGTCATAGCGTTGTGGCTTTGGAATTATACTGTATTTTGGAGCTTTCATTTAATCTCCTCCACAACCTTACGGCAAAAGTCAGGAACATTAGTAATTAAAGCATCACAGCCAATTTTAGTAAGTCTTTCAATGTCTTCACGTTCATTTACTGTCCAAGGGTTAACAGCCATTCCGAGTTTGTGAAGCTCGTCAACCTCTTCTTTAGTAATTAAAATTCTTTCAGGGTGAGCGGCATCCGCTTTAAGCTCTGCACAGTATTTAGCAATACCATATTTTCTTGCTTCATTTGCAAGGTCACCTGTTTCATAAAGGAAGCCCGTTTTAATTTCAGGGTCAAGCTCTTTTGAAAGTCTAATACACTCAGGATTAAAGCAAGAAACAATAACATTTTTCTCAATTCCGTGTTTATGTATCTCGTCAAGTGTACGCTTAACGAGGTCATTATCTTTTTTAGGGGCTTTAATTTCAATGTTAATTATGGTCATATCTTTAACAACTTCAATAAGTTCAGAAATTTCAGGAAGTGTTACGCCCTTAAACTCATCGCTAAAATATGAGCCAAAGTCAAACTTACGAAGTTCTGAAAAGGTCATATCATCAATAAGTCCTTTACCGTTTGATGTTTCATCGATTGTATAGTTATGGCAAATTACAATTCTGCCGTCTTTTGTAAGATGAACATCTGTTTCAATTCCATCTGCTGAAAGCTCAATCGCTTTTTTGAATGCAGGAATAGTATTTTGTGGTGCATATTTATTAGCACCCCTGTGAGCAAGAATAAGAGGCATTAAAACCACCCTTTCACGAAATCAAATTATTTCAAATACTATTTTATATAAGATTTGGCAAGTTGTAAATAGTTTACCTTAATTTTCCTGCAAAATTTTCGTATATTTCGACAAATTTGAATTTCAATTTATATTTTTCTCCACCCTCAACAAGTTCAACTTCATCTTTTTCGAGAACATCAGAGAGTTCACATTCTGCCGTTGCTGCTGGCAAGCACATTGGTGGGAACATTACACACCACCAGTTGTGTCCCTT
>JAZUGZ010000141.1:0-10634 GCA_045641425.1 Candidatus Fimenecus sp. | reverse complement strand
ATGAATAAAAAATAACGGCAGAGTTTTCACTCTGCCGTTATTTTTTAGTTATTTACTTTTTACATTTAATACTTGTTGACTTATATCCGCCTAAATAATCGCCATTATAGGCCCTTACAGCGTAAGTGTAGGTTGTGCCTGACTTTGCGGTTTTGTCAGTATATGTTAAAGATGTAGTTGTGCCAATTTTTTGAAGCTTTCCGTCGCCAGTTTTTCTGTAAATTATGTAGCCCTTTGCACCATTTATTTTATTTGAAACGGTTATTTTTACACCGCTCTTTGTATTTGCAAGAGTGTAATTTGGTGCGGAAAGTCTTAAAAGAGTTACTCCTGAATATCCGCTAATTGTACTGTCTTTATAAGCCTTTACAGTATAAGTGTATTTTGTTCCGTCAACTGCGGTTTTATCATAATAAGAAAGCGTTTCATTGCCATTTATTGTTGCAATTTTTGAGTAGCTACCGCTTCCATTTTTTCTATAAACATAATAACCATCTGCACCCACAGTTTTTGTCCAAGTAATTTTTACGCTACTGTGATTATTGGCTACTGTTACCTTTGGTGCTGAAATAAAGAAAACACTTCCGTGGATATATGAACTATTTGTGCTACCATTAAAGGCTTTTACAGCATAATCATAAGCTGTGCCAGATGTTACAGTAGTGTCAATATAGGTTAGTGTATTCTCGCCCGTAACAGTTGCAATTTTTGTGTAAGTGTTACTGCCTGTTCTTCTATAAATATAATAACCCTCGGCACCTGAAACGCTGTTCCAAGACACCTTAGCACCCTTTGAATTGTTTGCTACATTAGTTGTTGGCGAAGCCAAGGCAAAAAGGCTAACACCCTTGTAATTACTCTTATTTGTTCCGCTGACAGCCCTTACCATATAGGTGTATTTTGTGCCACTCTTGGCTGTTTTGTCAACAAAAGACAAATTTGATGTAACGCTCAGCAAACTGTAGCTACCACCACTTGTTTTTCTATAAACATTGTAAATAGTAGCACCCTCAATACTATTCCAAGACACTTTTACACCTGTGCTAACATTTGCCAAAGTGACAGTTGGTGTGTCAAGTCTTAAAATGCCAACTGGTGCATAATTTACACCTTTAACATTTGGCACAATTTTATATGAATAGTTGACACCACATTCAACATCGGTATCAAAATAAACAAGGTCTGTAAGGCCGCTTGCAACTTCAAAATAAAGCCCTGATTTAGTTTGTTTATAAAGGCTATAACTTGTTGCACCCTTAACAGCTTCAAATGTAATTTTTATGCCGTCTGTCATATTTGTTACAGTGGTTTTAGGATTTAACGCATCTTTAGCGTAATTATTATAACCGCCAGCAGAAATTATTGACTCATAATCTTTATATGAAAAGTCGGTATCAAAATCACAGTCAATTCCAGGAATTCTGCCTTTATCTGAATTTTGCCACAAGCCATATTCGCCTTTATATGTACAGCTTGTATTCCACTGTGCAACCCAAAGGTCATAGTTTGACTTTATTTCATCGTCCATTTGGTTGTTAATCATATCAAGATAAGAATAAACACAAACATAATAGCCTGACTTTTTAACTGTGTCGCAAAATGTTTTGACAATAGCTGAAAGTTGCTCTTTGCTCATATTTTTTTGACACGAATCTTCAATATCTAACGCAATTGGGTACTGGTAAGACTTGTCCTTAATCATTTCAATGCACCACTCGGCATCTCTTTTAGCTGCTGAAACAGTTGTAGCGTATGTGTAAAAATACACGCCTACATTAAGCCCTGCCGCACGAGCATCTGCATAGTTTTTGTCGAATTTTGTATCTTTATTATATTCTTGATGATAACTTGTTCCACAACGAATTGCGACAAAATTATACCCTGCCTTTTTAACCTTTGTAAAATCAACATCTCCGTTATATTTTGAAACATCAATACCCTTGCAAGGTGCCATTATTGACTTGCCTGTAAAGTAACCACTAAGGGTGTCGGAAGAATAAGCCTTAACATAATAAGAATATGTAACGCCACCGGTAACTGATGTATCTGTAAAGCTTAATTCAGATATTGTTTTGTAAAGACTATAAGAACCATCGTCAACCTTTCTGTAAATCTCGTAACCCTTAGCACCGGTTGACTTAGTCCATGAAACTTTTATTCCATCTTTAATGTGATTATTAACAGTCACAGTAGGCGCTTTAAGATATAAAATTGTAACACCAGAGTAAGTACCCTTAAAGTCGCCATTTATAGCTCTTGCCATATAGACATAGGTAACCCCTGAAGAAGCTGTTGTGTCGGTGTATGAAAGTGATGTGGTTGTGCCAATTTGATTGTAACTACTTTCCCCACTCTTTTTTCTATAAACCTCATAAGATGAAGCACCATCAACTTTATCCCAAGACACCTTTACGCCCTTTGACACATTAGCAACAGACACAAAGGTTTTAGCCACGTATGTATAATTTAATATATTTGCTCTGCCAACAAGCTCGCCATTACTATTTTTAACTAAAACAGAATAGGTATATGTGTTACCAGACACAAGGTCTAAATCTTGATATGTAAAATTTGCGCTTGTGTTTACATTAGTAACCAAATCATAATTTTTTAAGTCTTCTGTTCGATAAACCTCATAAGAATAGTTGCCACTTGCCGCTGTAACTGTAAGTTTAATTCCGCCATTAACATTGCCCGCTTTAATTGTTGCAATTTGTGGTAATGCATCGTCGCCCTCAACACAAATGCCAGATTTATCATAAGTATGACCAAGTGACACATATTCATAGCCGTGATTTTCAGCAAAAGTTTTGGCGTATGAACCGCAATAGCTATACATTGTGCTTAAATTTTCACACTCGGCAAACGCATTAGTGCTTATGTAAACAACAGACACAGGAATTGTAACTGAATTTATGTTTTTGTTACCTAAAAATGCATTTTCGCCAATGGCACCAATCAAAATGCCATTTATACTATTTGGAATTACAACATCTTTGTCATTGCCAAAATATGCTGAGCTTTCCTCAGCCGAGCTTTGAATTAACAAATAATCTTCAATGGTAGCATATTCCCACAAGCCGTCATCACTTTTGACTGTTTCAAGTTGAGCCGCCGTAGATAAAAATGAAAGTGACAAAACTGACGCAAGTGTTAATGCAAGAACCACATATAATACAAGTAATTTTTTAGAACTTTTCATCTCTTACTCCTTATAATCAATAATCTTAATGATTATATCACAAATTAAAATTTAATTCAAATGCAAAAAGAGGAAACGGCAGAAAAACTGCCGTTTTTTATTTTCTTTCATCTACTATATCACATATTTTTTCGGCAACACTTCTAAACACCGGTGCACAGTCATTAGCGCCTGATGTTCCGTCCTCCTTAAAAATTACAACAGTATAAGTTTTGCTTTTATATGTGAAATATCCGCAAAACCAAGTGTGCAAAACTTCACGACCATTTTTTAGAGTGCCACTTTGTGCGGTTGCTGTTTTTCCCCTGCCGTCATATCGGTCGCTATTACCAAGCTTCGCTGTACCGTTTTTTACAACACCGCTCAAAATAGTATCAAGTTTTTGTGTTGTTTGTTTACTTAAAACTCTTACGCCATCATCTGTCTGCAATTTTTGTATAGGCTCTTTATTGTCGCCCAATATTGCTTTCATTAAAACCGGTGTATGGTAAACTCCACCATTAGCAATTGCAGAATAGACAGCCGCCATTTGCCACGGTGTTGCAAGAAGTTCCCCTTGACCAAAAGAAAAGTTTGCAAGTGCCTTCTCGGCATTTAAGCTTTCGACACTTGGCAATTTGCCAGACTTTGAAAAAACGCCGTCCTCATATTCAAAACTTTTTCCGAGTCCTAAAGAGGAGCAAAGATTTACAAGCTTTTCACCACCCACTTGGGCACCGAGTTTAATAAAATAAGTGTTACAAGATTTTTCCATAGCCGTAGCCATTGTAACTTCGCCATGAGAAACACTGTTGTTACACCTAAAGCCCAAACCATCTACAAAATCAATTCCCTTGCAATAATGCTTAACACTAACGCCATTTTCAAGTGCGGTGGCAGCAACAATTGGCTTAAAAACCGAGCCTACGCTAAAAGGTGTGTCTGCTCGATTTATAAATGGCGAGTTTTCTTTATTCAAATAATCTGCAACATTTTGTGAGTCAAATGCTGGAAGTGAAACAGATGTTAAAATTTCGGCAGTTTCACTATCCATTACCACTGCCGCACCAACTGAAATGTCACTTGATTTCATTATTTTTTCAATAGCACTTTGAAAATCTCGGTCAATGGTAATTACAATTCCGCCATTATCAGGATAGTCAGTTTCAGTTATTTTTAACTCCTTGCCTAAAAGCACATGTTCTTTAGCATCGGCACTCCAGGAAATACTTATTTCCCCACCAGTCATTTTTAAGTAGTTATCATAAGTCTTTTCAAGTCCTGAAACTCCATTTCCATCGCCATCTAAATAGCCAATTATATGCGGGCAAAGATTTTCGCCACTATAACGCTTAACTACACAGACAGACTTAACACAGCTGCTGCTAAAAATATTATTTGAATTAAATTTTATAATTTTGCCGTTAGACATTTGATTATAAAAATTTGAAAGGTCATCATTATTAACATACGGTTTTATTTGTTTAAGAGCTTCAGTGCTTGGAAGAGCATAGGTAATATATCTTTTTTCAGTATTTACAAGTGGTAACCCATTTCGGTCATAAATTCCACCGCGAGAAACATTTACAGTTTCAGTTTTTGTGCCCACGCTTTCTGAAACATCAGTATTTTGCACCAATACAACTGCTAAATTTGTAATTAAAAGTCCGAATACTACCATTAATGCAAAAAATGCAACGGCTACTCTTTTATACATAAAAAATCACCCGTATCTATTATTGACACGGGTGAAATTATTAAACTGTTAATTGAATTATTTTGAGTATTTTTTCAAAACATCAATCTCTCTAGCCTTAACAATAAGTGGGATTTCTGTTTTGTCAACAAACTTAAGAATTGCTTTTGCAACAAGGCAAGCAAGCACACCAGCTAAAACACCAATAAGCACACCGCCAATAACGTCGGTTGGGTAGTGAACTGCAAGGTAAATTCTTGACATACCAGTTGCAATTGCCATAAGTAAGAACACCCAGCTATATTTTTTACTTAAATTGATGAAAAGAACAACTGCTGTTTCAAAAGCGAGTGTTGTGTGACCTGATGGGAATGATTTGTCACTTTCAACGTGTGAACCAGCACTCTTGTACCAATTCATATATTCAGCGTTATTTTCATAATAAACGTATGGACGAACTCTTCCGAAAAGTGGCTTGAAAATACCATTTGTCATAATTGTGCCGAATACAACTGCAAGCAAAATTGAACCGCCAAGCTTACGAAGCTTTTTAGTAAGCAAGCAAAAAACTGCAAAAAGTGCAAGCGGAATTACAAATTTTTCATCGCCGAAAAAAGTAAAGAACTCTGCAACTACATTCATAAAAGCACTGTGAAGCCCACCGAAGATTTCATAAATCGCCCAGTCGAACCCATCAAATACTGAAAAATCAACCATTTTGATTTCCCCTTTCACATATATCGTATTATCATTTTACTATATATTTATATAATTTTCAAGTCAATAATTCGTTGACTTTTCTCATACAAGTGATAAAATTGAATTAGGGGAATGAAAAGATTAAGAGGTGTTATTTATGAAGATACAATTTTTAGGTGCTGCCCACGAGGTTACAGGCTCTGCAACACTAATTACTATTGGCACAAAGAAAATACTTGTTGACTACGGTATGGAGCAAGGCGTTGACATTTATGAAAATTGCGAATTGCCAGTAGCCCCTGCCGAGATTGACTACATTTTCTTAACTCACGCTCACATTGACCACTCAGGTATGATTCCAAACCTTGTAGCAAACGGTTTTAGGGGTGCCGTTTACACAACATTTGCAACACAAAAGCTTTGCAAAATTATGCTTATGGACTCGGCTCACATTCAAGAATTTGAAGCAGAGTGGCGAAACAGAAAAGCAAAGCGAAGTGGCGGAGATGAATATTTACCAGTATATACGCAAGACGATGTAGCAAAAACAATTCCGCTATTTATTCCTTGCAATTACGACAAAGACTATGAAATTTGTGACGAAATAAGTGCTAAATTTATTGATGCTGGTCATTTGCTCGGCTCGGCAAGTATTGAACTTACACTAAAGGAAAATGGCGAAGAAAAGGTTATTCTTTTCTCGGGCGACATTGGTAATGTTAACAGACCTTTAATTCGTGACCCGCAAAAACCAGAAAAAGCTGACATAGTAGTAATTGAGTCAACCTATGGCAACAGGCTTCACGGAGAACGCCCTGACTATGTAAAGCAACTTACTGAAATTATCCAGCACACCTTTGACCGTGGCGGTAATGTTGTTGTTCCTTGCTTTGCAGTTGGTAGAACTCAAGAAATGCTTTACCTTATTCGTGAGATTAAAAATAAAAAGCTTATTAAAAATCACGACAACTTCCCAGTTTGGATAGATAGTCCGTTAGCTGTTGAAGCAACCGAAATTTACAGTAGTGATTTGCTTGACTACTTTGACGACGAAACGCTTGAACTTTTAGACAAAGGAATTAACCCAATTAAATTTCCAAATCTTAATCTTTCAATTACAAGTGATGACTCAAAATTCATAAATGCAGACAAAACGCCTAAAATTATTCTTTCAGCTTCGGGTATGTGCGAAGCTGGTAGAATTCGCCACCACTTAAAGCATAATCTTTGGAGAAAAGAATGCACAATTCTTTTTGTTGGCTACCAGTCAGAGGGCACACTTGGTGCAAAGCTTATTGACGGAGCGACTGAAATTAAACTTTTCGGCGAACCAATAGCCGTTAACGCTGAAATTGCACAAATGGACGGTATTAGTGGCCACGCCGACAGAGATATGCTTCTTTCTTGGCTCGGAAATATCTCGCCAAAGCCACAAAGAGTTTTTGTAAACCATGGTGGCGACACAGTTTGTGACGAATTTGCCGAAAAGATTTACGAAACATACAATATAGACGCTGTTGCTCCTTACAACGGTGCAGAATATGACCTCCTAACTCTCCAAGAGCTTATTGAAGGCAACAAAACAAGAATTGTCAAGCTCAAGCCGAAAGACAGCCGAGCAGACACAGTATTCCGCAGACTTCTTGACGCCGGCAGACGCCTTATGCTTGTTATTGAGCATAACAGAGGCGGTGCTAACAAAGACCTTGCAAAATTTGCCGACCAAATCAATGCCCTTTCTGATAAATGGGATAGATAAACAAAATTTTAGCCGATACCAAAAAGGTATCGGCTATTTTTATTTGCTATATACAACTTCGTTTTCACATTTCCCTAAAGAAAAGAAATCAAGAATATTTTGAGTTGTAGTTTCCGCAATTCCCTCAAGCGCCTCATTAGTTAAAAATGCTTGGTGCGAGGTTACAATTACATTTGGCATTGAAATAAGTCGAGCAAGAATATCATCTTCGAGAATGTGGCCTGAAGCATCTCTAAAGAAAAGGTCGGATTCTTCTTCATAAACATCAAGGCAAGCAGCACCAATTTTACGAGATTTAATTCCATCTAAAAGTGCTTCGGCATCAATTAGCGCTCCGCGAGAAGTATTTATAATTGCTGCTCCCTTTTTTAACTTCTCTATTGTATCAGCATCTAAAATGTGATAAGTTTCTTCGGTTAGTGGGCAATGGAATGAAATAACATCGCTTTTCTCCCAAATCTCGTCAAGTGAAACATAATTAAGGTCGCTGTTGTAATTTGGAAATTTATCATAGCAAATCACATTCATTCCGAATCCTTTGCAAATGTCAATAAAACATCTACCAATTTTACCAGTGCCAACTACGCCAACTGTTTTTCCGTAAAGGTCAAAGCCAGTAAGGCCATTAAGTGAAAAATTAAAATCTTTTGTGCGGATATATGCTTTGTGTATTCTTCTAATTGATGTTAAAAGAAGCGCCATAGCGTGTTCAGCAACTGAATATGGCGAATAAGCAGGGACACGAACAGCTGTAATTTTACCATTACACGCTTCTAAATCCACATTATTGTAACCAGCACAGCGAAGTGCAATTAGCTTTACGCCCTCATCACAAAGTTTATCTATTGTTTCTTTATCAAGTGTGTCATTAACAAATGCACAAACGCAGTCAGTTCCCCTTGCAAGTTCAACTGTGTCAGCATTAAGTTTTGTTTCGTAAAACTTAATGTCAATATTTCTTTCTTTTGCAATTTCTGAAAACGACTCAATATCGTAAGGCTTTGAGTCAAAAAATGCTACTTTCATTTATATCACTCCTTAATTTCTCTTAGTATTTTATCCTAAAAAATAAAGATTATAGATTTTAGTCGAAATTTATGGTAAAATAAAAACTCAAAGGCGGTGAAAAATGTGTTTTCATATTTACTGAGCGTTAAATCTTCTTGGGAAAAGTTAAAAGAAGCTAAAGAGCCTATTGCTGTTTACGGAACTGGCGACGGTGCTGACAAGGTATTCGCAGAATTTGACCGTCTTGGAATTAAACCGAAATTCGTTGTCGCAAGTGATTCATTCGCAAGAGAACGCACATTTCACGGCTTCCAAGTTTTGCCTATTTCAAAGCTTGAAAATGAAGTTAAAGATTTTACAATAGCACTCGCCTTTGCAAGTTCGAGAGATGAAGTAATTGAAAATATTAAAGCTATTTCAAATCGTCATACACTTATTATGCCATCTGTGCCGGTTTATGGAGAAGAAATATTTAACAAAGACTTTCTAAAGTGCCATTTAACCGAAATCCAGAAAGCTTACAATTCACTTGCTGACGAAAAGTCAAAACAAGTTTTTCGTGCTTTAGTTGAATTTCAAATTACTGGTAATTTGAGAGTTCTTTTCCAGTGTGAAAGCGAAAAAAAAGAAGCACTTTCGCTAATCGGATTAACAAATAGCGAAAATTACCTTGACCTTGGTGCTTACCGAGGCGACACAATAGACGAACTAATCAATTTTTCTGGTGGGTACCAAGAAATTACGGCTTTAGAGCCTGACTCTCGCTCATTTAAGAAGCTAACAGAACATTGTGAAAATATGGAAAATGTAAATCTTATTAATGCGGTAATTTCTAATACTATTGGCGAAGTTTCATTTGGTGGCAACAAAGGCAGAGGTGGAAGTATAAATAAAGACGGAAACAAAATTCCGTCAATTACTGTTGACTCGCTAAATAAAAATTTCACCTATATAAAAGCTGATGTTGAGGGCGAGGAGCTCCCAATGCTTGAAGGTGCAACCAATACTCTTAGGCAAAAGCCTAAACTTAACATATCTGTTTACCACCGAAGTGAGGACATTTTCACTTTAGTTAACAAAATAAAAGAGATAAACCCCGAATACGAGATTTATCTCCGTCATCATAAGCATATTTCATTTTGGGATACTAATCTTTACTGCAAATAACTACTGCACAAAGGACTAATATTACTCCCAAAAGCTTTAATAAAGTTAGTGTTTCGTTATACACAGTAATTCCGATTATTGATGCTACAACTGGCTCAATGGCAACAATTACTGAAGCCTTTGAATTTTCAACTTTTTCGAGTCCTTTGGTGTAAAGCATATAAGGAAGAACGCAACACACAAGACCGAGTCCTAAACTAAATAAAATATTTCTTGTATTAACAAGTGGCACTAATACATTTAATTTTGCAAGTGGTAAACAAGCCACACCGCAAATTAAAAATGTATAAAATGAAACTGTTATGCTCTTGTAATTTCTATTGAGTGCATATCTTGTGAAAATGCTGTAAAGTGCATAGCCAAGTCCAGAGCAAATACCAAGAACTAAACCTTTACCTGTTAAGTGGTCGTTACTTCCAACTCCACTTGCGAAAACACAACCAACTATTGTTAAAACAAGGGCTACAATTTTAAGTGTTGTAATTTTTTCTTTGAATAATATTTTAGACAAGAGCATTACAAAAATTGGCGAAGTATAAAGAAGAATTACTGCAATACAAACACCGTTGTAAGTCATTGAGTAAAAGTATGATATACTAAAGAACATTACACTTACAATGCCTGTACCTAAAAAGCACCACAAGTCACGAAGTTTTATTTTGAATGTACTTTTATCTGTAAATAGCATTATAATTCCGAGTGCCAACGCTGCTACAAGGCAGCGAACAGTAACAGTTTGAACTTGAGTAAAACCAGCACTTAAAAGTGGTTTTAGAAACAGGCTGATTATACCCCAAGAAGCACCGGCTAAAAAAACATATAAATAATTGATTTTATCCTTTAATTTTTGTAACATAATACACCTCACAAAGAGATATTTTATCACAAAAATAATAATTGTAAATATGGAGATAAAAAATGACAGTAAAACTTATTATGACCGACCTTGACGGAACACTATTTAGGGACGACCACGAAACAATTTCAGAAAGAAATGTAAAAGCACTTAAAAAAGCTCAGGAACAAGGTATTAAAATTTGTATTTCAACTGGCAGAACAAAATCACTTGTAGAAGAAGCGGAAAAATTTGTCCCATTTGCAGATTTTATTATTACTTCAAATGG
>JAZUGZ010000140.1:0-13341 GCA_045641425.1 Candidatus Fimenecus sp. | reverse complement strand
CTCCGACTTCAATATGAGTCGCAATTTCTTCTGAAATGCTATGCACTGGCTCTTCGCCTGCATCTTCTTCGGTAAGGTAAGAGCAAAAGGCGTACTGACCGCTGATTTCGCCTAAATCTTTTCGTCTAATAAATGCTTTTTTACCTGGGCAACCGTAAACAATAACTACTTTTCTGCCTGGGTATTCTTTCTCAACAGACTTAAAAAGTGTTTCAAATGAAAGGCGGTTGTGAGCATAGTCAACTATTGCGCTAATGCTTTTGTCAGAGTTTTCGTAAACTTCCATTCGGCCACTTGAACGAGCTTTCAAAAGGCCATTTACAATATGCTCTTTAGGAATACCGAAAGAAACACAAACCGCAATTGCACAAAGTGCATTTTCAACATTGAAAAGACCCGGAATTGTAAGGGTAATTTCTGTGTCAAAATCTTTTGTTCGAACTGAGAATACTGTGTCACTACCATTTTTGTGAATGTTGTAGCCGAAAACATCAGCACGCTGGTCTTTAGCACTAAATGTAATTACACTTGGTGCATTTTTTGAAGCTAATAAAACTTCATCTTCTTTGTCAGAGTCAAGGTTTACAACAGCTTTTTTGCATTGTGAAAAAATCTTCATTTTTGACTCGAAATAGTCTTCAAATGTTGGGTGCTCAACGTCGCTTATATGGTCAATGCCAATATTAAGGTAACAACCAACATCAAAATTAACGCCATAAACTCGGCCGTATTTAAGTGCCTGTGACGACACTTCCATGACCATAAATTTAAGCCCTGACGAAGAAGCATTGTCAAAATGGCGGTGTAAATCAAATGGTTCCGGTGTTGTTAAATGGCTTTCAAAGCTTTCAACTCCGTCAATTGTGTCGATAGATGAAATAACACCACATTCTTTTTCGCCAATAGATGCTAAATACTCGTCAAGAATATATTTAAGAAAATAGGTTGTTGTGCTTTTACCCTTTGTGCCAGTAATTCCAATTAAGTTAAAATTTTGGTAGCACTTTTTGTAATATTTAATTGCCATAAGGCACATAGCAAGTCTTACATCAGACACCAAAACGCAAGGTGCAGAAACATCATATTTCTTTTCAGAAACATAAACAGTAGCACCTTTTTCTATTGCGATTTTAAGATATTCTTCCTTAAAATGAGCGCCCTTGCAAAGAAAGAATGTATCTTTTTCTATTCTGTTTGAGTCATAAGACACAAAGCCGACCTTTGTGTTTTCATCTGCTTCGCAATTTATTAAAATTCCGTTCTCACGAAATAGCTCTAAATATTCTTTTAATGTAGCCATATTTTACCCCTTTATATTGTTTCGCCTGTTTCAACATTTACAATATCTCTAAAAAGACTTCTGTGTGTTGTTGAAATTCTTTGGTCACGATGAAGCGAACCAAAATACCATTTTTTGAATTTACAGTTGCCTGAAAGCTCTTCAAAATATGCATTAAGTGCTGTAACACGAAGCATATCACTATCGTTAAGATTTAAGAAGCTTTTTACTTTTAGTGGTGGCTCGTGAGTAATAATAATATCCATATCATACCCAGCGATTTCAAGATTTTCAGCACCCTCTAAAAGCTCTTCTTGGGTTGGAATTTCTTCTTTTCGCCAAGCACCAACATCTTTTCTTATGTCAATGTCGGCACTTTCACCGCCACCCATTGTAAAAATTCGCTTGCCCTCGATATTAAAAATTTGACCACGAAGAAGGTGGTAAAGATTGCCATAAATTTTGTGAACCTTACCGCCATTCCACTCACTAATTTCGTAAGTGTTTAATAAGTCAAAATTTTCGTGAGTGCCATCAATAAAACAAATGTTATATTTTCTTTTGCCAAGCTCACGCAAGAATTTTTGTTCACGCTTGGAATTATCCCAAAGAAAGCCGAAGTCGCCACAAACTATTAATGTGTCGCCCTCTTTAAGCTTCATAAGATTTAATTTTGAAAGTCTTTCACGGTCACCGTCTGTGTCGCCTGTAACATAAATCATAAAAAAGTCACCTCAAGGCAATTTTCTGTTTGATATTTTGCTAAATTGTGTTATACTTTATATATTGTAATATATTTGAACATAACTTTCAAGTGGAGTGAAAAAATTGAAAAAGATATTTTGCATTATTCTTTCCATTATTTTAATATTATCGGCATTTTGTATTCCATCATTTGCCTCGTTTAACTCACTTATTGACACCGAGGCCGAAATTGTTTTGCTTGTTAACACCGATACGGGCGATGTAATTCTTGACAAAAATGCTGACAAGAAAAACGCCCCTGCATCACTTACAAAAATAGTAACAGCAATATTAGTCCTTGAAAATTGCCCTGATATTTCAAAAAAAGTTGTTTGCAAACGAGAGGTGCTGGGTAACCTTTATTTGCTTGGTGCTTCAACCGCAGGAATTGTAACTGGCGAAGCACTTACAATTGAACAGCTTCTTTACTGCTTAATGGTGCCATCGGCGGCAGATGCGGCAAATATTTTGGCCGATTATGTTGGTGGGGATATTCCTACCTTTGTTAATATGATGAATGATTTTGCAAAAAAGCTTGGCTGTAATGACACCCACTTTACAAACCCTGCTGGTCTTGACGGTAAGGGTAGCTCATACACCGAAAACGAACAGGACGAGCCATACACCACAGCAAACGACCTTTATAAAATTGCTTCTTATGCACTTAAAAATGAAACATTCAAAAAAATTGTTGCTACTACAAAATACCAAATTGAACCAACCGAGCAATATCCACACACTCGCTACCTTAACACCACTAACAAAACAATGAACAAGGCTTACAAAGACTATTATTGTGAATACATTACTGGTGTTAAAACTGGCACAACAGAAATGGCCGGCCATTGCCTACTTTCTACAGCTTCAAAAAATGGCTATAACTATTTACTTGTTGTTATGAATGCACCACAATATGACATTGATGACGATGGTGTTGAAGAAAATGTTGCATTTACAGATAGCAAAAAGATTTATGAATGGGCATTTAAGAATATTGTATTAACTCCTGTTACAACAACAACCGACATTGTAACGGTTGTTGATGTTAAATATAGCTTTAGAACTGACCACTTGGCACTTGTTCCTAAAGAAGAGCTTACAGCGTTAGTTCCATCTGGCACTGAAACGGGTAGCCTTACAATTACCCCAATTGAAAAAGAAACGCAGCGAGTTGCAAAAGCACCAATTAAAAAGGGTGACGTTCTTGGCAAAGCACAAGTGCTTTATGGCGAAGACGTTGTTGCAACCGTTGACTTAGTAGCAAGTGAAAGCGTTAACGGCTCTGTCATTCTTCGTATTACAGGCTTTATTAGCTACCTTTTCCACACCACAGTAATGAAAATGTTACTTCTTCTTGTGTTGTTCTTAATTATTGGCTATGTTGCACTTGTCATTCGCAAAAATAGAATTAAAGCAAAGCGCAGAAAACCAAGAAGAATAAAGTAATTAAGAATTCATAATGCATAATTCATAATTGTTGTTCTAACTAAACATTTGCACAAAACAAAAAGCACCCATTGGGTGCTTTTTTATTTTACTTATTACTCAATAATATCTCCAGTTAATACTGCGAGGTTCTTTTCCATTAAGTCAAAGAATGTATTAACTATTTTTTTGTCCTGCTCGTTACCACGAACGCACATACTAAGAGTCACAACATTTTTGTAAGATGTTGCTGAAAGAAGAACATAAGGCTTGTACTTAACTGCGCCGGTCATAAATGCATCAAGTGGCTCGTGGCCCTCAAGCGCTAATTTATCAGCTTCCAAAATACCAATATTACTCATTGCGAGAAGTGGGTTTGAATAACCAATCTTAATAACCTCTTCAGAAGCGGTATGTGGCAAAATGCTGTAACCAAATTTAAGAAGTGGGAGTCCATAAAGGCCCATAAATTTGTCATTTTTGAATTTGCTAACACTTCTTACAACATAATTAAGTGTTTGGAAAATGTCACGACCACGCTCTGGAATATTGCACTGCATAAATGCTGTGTGGTTTGTAATACCCATATCGTCAGTATCTTTAATATGACGGCGAAGGTCAATAGCGCAAGAAATTGTTACGCTATCGTAAGGGTTATACTCAGCAAGCTCATAAAGTGAATAAAAGTAAGCCGCTACGAGCATATCGTTAATAGTAGCTCCGTGCTTTTTGCCTACTGCTTTAATCTTTTGGAATCTCTCTTCGTCAATTTTGCGTCTTGCAATGAAAGATTTATCGGCAATATTGTTATGAGTTAATGGGAATGAGTGGTCATCTTTAGCACAAACATTTTTGTAAAGATTTTTAGCCATTCGAGTTTCAGTTGGCGAAAAGCTTGAATAAACCTCTTCAAATGAACGCGAACCAGTGCGAAGACCAATTGGGCTCTTATTTTCATTAACATAATCGTTATAGTTCTTGCAAAGAGCTTTTACGAAATATTTAAGGTCGCCACCGTCCATGCACATGTGGTTTTCAACAATACAAATTGTAGTTGTGCCGTCCTTAAAGAAAACTGCAACCTTCATTTGAAGTGAGCTTTCTGGCGGAATATATTGAGTTAAAAAGCTTTCAATTGCTTCGTCTAAATTTTCTGGGTACTCAACTGTTACAACATCGTTAATGTTGTAAGGCATAACCTCCCAGTGAGTGCTCAAGTGGTTATCAACAAAGCGAGAGTGAAGAACCGGTGCTTTTTCAAAAAAGCAAATAAGAACAGTTTTAAGTGCTTCAACATCAATTTCGAAGTCATAACGAAGCTCAACGTGAACCATTCTGTCGTTAAAGTCACGGAAGAGATAGTGCATTTTATCCCAAAGCTCGGCATTTAATTTTCGTTCCATATATCTTCCACCTCCTGCTTATATCTAAAGCGTGCGTTGTCAAGAAGAATTGCAATACCAATGCAAGCGTCAACCAAAATTCCAAGGAACACAAGTACCCAGCCTTTTTCCCAGCTTACAAAGCTGTTAGCCGCTAAAATAACATAAAGCATTGCACAAATTGACGGTATGTATATGAATACATTTATCATTGAGAACTTTTGATGAGTTGCAAAGGCAAATGCAAGGTCGCCAAGAAGTAGTGCAATTACACCCGCAGGAACAATTGGCCAAGTTTCAGTCCAGCTAATGTGAACACCACAGAAAAGGTAAGTAAACACAGCCACAAGCATAATACATCCCGCTGTTAAAAGCCTTGCCATAGGGTGAAAAATTCTTTTAAGTCTTAATATTTTTCGAATGCCTGCAAGCATATCAAGAATTAACATAGTAAATGTTGTGCCAACAATAATAAGCCAAAGCTCACGCCAAGCGTCAGTAAGCACGCCAAGAACTATGAAAAGTGCAATTGAAAAAAGAATTAAAACTGGTGTTCCAATCATTAAAAGCTTGTGTTCAATTGCTTCTCTTCTTCTTTTCTTTTCTGCTTTGTAATATTTTTCGTAGCCATCACGAATATTTGGGTATTCTGAACGAATTAAATCTGCAATAACTTTGTCATCATCAAGACCGGCATTTTTAACATCACACGCACGGTCATTCATTTCGTCAAGAAGCCCACGTTTATACTGGTACAAAATTTCGCTGTATTTGTACCCTTGAAGAGCGTCTTCAATATGGTCGATAAAAACTTTCAACACTTTTCCTCCTTAAAGGACAGAGTTTTGCACCCTTATCCCTATTGTAATTATAACAAACGACAAATAAAACCGTCAATAGAAAATTTTTTTATTTACATAAAGTTAACAGTTGGTTGAATATTAGGACACATTTTGATTAAAAT
Organism: Candidatus Fimenecus sp.; assembly: GCA_045641425.1. Classification (GTDB taxonomy): domain Bacteria; phylum Bacillota; class Clostridia; order Oscillospirales; family Acutalibacteraceae; genus Fimenecus. The sequence goes on along the minus strand of JAZUGZ010000140.1, from coordinate 7,547 downwards.
ATATTTGGTGATAATATGAAAAAGAACAAAAATCATAAAGACAAGCTTTCAAACAATGTTCATAAAGAATTTGACTTAGAGCCATCAACAAAGGTAATTTATGACGACCCCGTAACATCTTTCGAAATGGTTAACAAATACGGAACTTATGAAATTCAGCCCACAGCCGACACTACCAAAGATTACCCCAAAATTGCACAAGGCCTGCCTAAAAAAGAAAAAGAGCACCACCATACTAAGTGGGGCGAGAAATGAAGTAATAGGTAATAGGTAAGAAGTAATAGGTAATAAGTAATAATTGTAGGGGCGGGTATGGAGGCCCGCCCGAATACTCCCGTTTTCACATTTCACAATTGTAATCACTTCACAAAATGCAAAATCAATTCATAAACACACGGAACTAAAAGTGCAGGCAATAAATTGCCCACTTTTATTTTTTTGCCGAAAATCAAATTCACACCGACTCCGAAAATAAGTGCCGATCCAACAAACGAAAGATTTGCGACTAAATTATCACTAAAGAAATTGCCAAGGAAATGTGAAGCAAGAGCAATTGCCCCTTGATACACGAGTATTACACCTGCCGAGCAAAGAACGCCCACTCCGCATGTTGACGCAAGAATTATTGCCATTACAAAGTCAAGTGTGCCCTTTGCAATAAGCATTGAAGCTCCGTCCATTCCGCCAATCATACCGTCATTTATGCCACCAACAATAGTCATAGCGCCAACGCACATAATAAGCGAAGCTGTAACAAAGCCTTCAACGAATTTTCCATCATTTTCTGAGCCAAACTTCTTTTTAAGCCTTTCACCGAGACTATCCATATGCTTTTCAATGTCAATAAGCTCGCCAAAAAAACCACCAATTACAAGTGAAAAGATTAAAAGCATAGCCCCAGTTGTGCCGAATTTTCCATTTTCAAAAGTCAGCATTCCCGCAACTGTTCCGCTGATGCCAATAAACGCCGAAGCAACACCGCAAGCACTCATAAGCGTGCTTTGAAGCTTCTCACTAACTCCCCTTTTAAGGACCAACCCAATAAGTCCACCAAGGAAAACTAATCCTGTGTTAACAAGTGTACCAATCCCGAACATAACACTTCTCACTTCCACTTAATATTTATTATCAATAAACTCAATTGTGTATTCTGTATCTTTTTCAAGACCAAAAACATTAAATTCGCCTCTCATTGAATCGCCAACTGACATTGGTCCAACCATATCGCTACCAGTTTTGACAATAATACCTTCTTCATCTTTAATATTGTAATTTACATGAACATAAGTTTGCTTTGAATGTGATACATTTTTTGTCATCTTAACTACATAGGTAATATTAGCATCAACATCGTCATCAAATGGATAAGACTCTAAGTTGTATTCAACATCTGATATTTCAGCAGATATTTCAACCTTACCCTCATAAGAATAGTCATTGATTGTAATTGGCTCGTCCTTAGTTATATACAAAGACACGTTAGAGTTATCAGCATCATTAAGATTGCTTTCTATTTCTTCAAAGCTACTAACTATACCACCTATTTGTTCTTCAATACCGCTAACAAAATCTTCGTCAGTTGCAATATGATTAGCAACGCCCAAAACTCCTGCACTAATAGTAATATAAATAATGATACCAATTGTAATTGCAATCATTTTTATTGTGGAAACAATAACAGCAATCGTACCACAGATGTGCTTTTCATATTTTTTTACAGAAATTATACCAAGAATAAATCCGATTATTGATGAAAAAAGAATTGAAAAAATTAGTGCCACAATTCCGAGTGCAGATTCTTTTTCGTCAGATGAAACAGGCTGTGGGTATGTATTTAACGGAGCGACTGGCTCTTGCCTTCTTTCGCTTACGCTTCCCCCACAATATTCGCAATATTTAGCATCATCTGTTATTTTTCTTCCACAATATTCACAAGTTTTCATTTTTATCCCCCTATTAAACCGTAACTACTACAAGTCCGGCAATGCAAATTGCTATGCCAATTATGTGGCGAAATGTAATTTGTTCACGAAATAAAATCGCACCAATAAACACAAGTGCAATAGCTAACACACAGTTAGCCACAAGTGGCGCTTTGCTAACATTCCAACCAGCTCTGTAAGCGAGTATATAGCCAAATTCAAGGCCAATTATAACTACGCCAAGTGCTAACGAAGTCCAGTTTAGCTTTTTAATCTCTTCACTTACCGCTGAATGATTACCAATAAAAAAGAACACAAACGACATTACTGACGCCACAGCATAGGTTACAGCTAAAGACAAAAACGCATTCGCATTTTCAGGTGTCTTTTTGGTCACTATATTGTAAAAACAGTTGGAAATTACAACAAGCGCTATTGGTAAAATCATCTGCCACATATTCTTCTCCTAAATAAGCCAAAAATATAATAGAAAGATTATACACCGAAAAAGCACAATTATCAAGAATGTCAAATTGGAGTCTTTTATTTTTATATATAATATGATATATTACTCTTAAAGGAAGTGGGAATATGGAAACATCAAAAAAGCTTAATCCTATTGCTAAAAACAAGGTTGTAGGCGTAATACTGCTCGTTTTGTCAATCTTTGGATTTTTAATAATTGCACACAGACTGTCTTATTATGTTTTTGAATATGACGCACAGTACAGCCCTATTGACTACGGCAAATACAACATTTTGTCCTATTTCACAGTTCAGTCAAACTTCTTCGCTTATGTTTATTTGCTCTTTGCGGGGCTTAGCATATTAGGCGTAAAAAAAACACAGAAAATCGGCTTTAACCCTACCTTTGGGGCACTTGTTACTGTGTATGTAATAATCGCCGGAATAACATATTGCGCTGGTATTCCAATGGGACTTACCCCACCATTTAAGTGGGACTCCCCTACTCACTCAATGTCAAGCTTTATTCAGGTTTATTACCATATGATTATGCCAGTTGTGGCAATTATTCTTTGGCTTTTCCCATTCACTAATGAGAAAATCGGTAAAAAATGCCTTTTGGTGTCAGGAATTTATCCACTTGTTTATTCAATTTTTTCAATGATTCGTGGAGCTGTTTCAAACCCAACTTATTACCCTTATCCATTTTACAATCCAGAGTTTATTTGGCAAACCATAATGCAAGATAAACCAATAAATTTGCCACTTTCTTATTTAATTATTATGTGCTTGCTTGTTGTGGGAATTTCACTCTTTGTTGCCTTCACAGCACTAATAATGCTTATACATAATAAGAGAATAAAGAAATAGTAAAAAGAAAAAATAGTACAAGTTGATATTGCATAAAAATTAGGAGCATCAAAAGATGCTCCTTTTGTTATATTTAGATGTCATGATTTATTGTTAATTCTCACAATTTTGTTTATAAAAATCTAATGCATTATCAATTGCAGTTTGCCCTGCTTCATTGAATGGGTCCAAAACACTAAACACATGTGGCAAGCTATATTGGTTATTGAAATCCTCCGTCTTGTAATCGGCAAGCTCGCACTTTACACCGTGCTTTTGTAAATCGTTGTAGCATTTAATTGTTTGACCGTGTGCTATGCTATCTTCACTACTTGTAATTAAATAAGTAGGTGGTAATTTTACCTCTTCATCATTTAGAATATCAGATATATTCATGTATTTATATGTTTCTTTTTCTTTATAGTCAGAACCCCATAAATATTTTACATAGCTCCTTGAAGAACCATTCATATATGGAGCAGGCGATGTTAATAAAAGTGTTGTGATTTCAATATTAGCTTTTTCTATGCCAAAAACATTTTGCAAGTTTTCACTTTGTTGTATTGCTGCTGTGTAAACTGCTAACATTCCACCTGCCGAGTCCCCAGTAATCATTACCTTGGTTTTATCCACAGGGTAATTGTCTATATTATTAGATATCCATTTCAAAGCATAAGATATATCTTGTAATTGTTTATCTACGGTAGTGTCAGGTACTAGCTTATAGCTCATATTAACTACAACATATCCCTTGTTAGCAAGCTCAAGGCAATAATATTTGTTTAATTCTTTATCGCCATACATCCATCCGCCACCGTGAATATCAATAATTAACGGCATATCATTTTTATAGTCTTTTGGGTAATATACATCTAATTGATGATACTTATTACCATCATCTACATACGGGATATTGTTATCTTCAACAATATTGGTAGGAGGAGTTTGGCTCTCGTGCTTTTTAGCATCACTTGTAGTACAAAATCTCCAAACAACTTGCATAATTCTAATCATTGGATTATATAAGAGCTTTTTGTCCATATCTTCCCTGTAATCAACATCATTAGATATTACCATACCACCAACTGGATAGGTTGTTTTGGCATTTATATCACTTGGTTTTGTCATTACTAAAACAAAACATATACCAATAATTGCGACAATAAGAATTATAATGATTAGTGAAAGTAAAATCTTTGCGAGTATATTTTTGATTGCCATAAAAACACCTCCATAAAACTATATAACAATATAATATACACAATTGCATATATTGTCAATTTATAGTGCAGAAGTAACCGTAGACATACAGGTGCTACAATAACTGTAACTGATAGACAAAATTGAAGTCTATGCTGTAAAGGGAACTGGCAAGAACAGAACACAACGAATAGTTATTCATTACAACTTTGTTGGCACTCTTGACTTACCAAATGATGAAAAGAAAAACTACACCCTGAATTCAAGACAAGGTGTAGCTGTTGAATACTTAACTAATGATAAAACGGCATAAAAAAATCGGGTAGTCATTCAAGTACTGAATGATTACCCGTGATGGTGCGAGAGTCGTAGTCGATTTGGGAATATTCTCACAATTCTGCTTAGAGCTGTAAGAGGTTGCAATTTTGAAAATCCCAAAATAGTTGCCTTCTGGTTGATAGATTTAGAATATTCCACTTTTTATGCCCCATAGACCATATTGAAAGCAAATTTTACACCATATTTCGCATTTTATGGTGTATTTGTTTCCCTGCATAAACAAAGAGTAAACAATCATTCCAAAAATCAACAACAACTATTGATAATCATATAATAAATTCTGTTGCAAATGTATCCTATTTAAACTTTTCCATATGACGCTTTTATTCAACAATCGACGATATTTTTTCAAATAATTCTGGAGCTTCTACAACCACAAGAGCAATCTTTTCTCGAACACGTGTTATACCTTGATAAAAGAGATTTGGATATAAATAATCGGGATTGGGATGAGGTACCCCCTTCAGTATTCCATTTTCATCGTAAAAAAATGACCGATCCATAAGCATCAAGACATTATCAAATTCTTGACCAATCACATGGTGAGTGTCAAAATCCTCCTCGTATTGTGCATATGGGCTATAGCAATAATTAGATTTTGAGTAGTTTATGAAAGTATAACCTTTATTGCGAAAATACTCTATGATTTGCTTTGCTTCATCCACAGAGTTTGCATATGCCAAAGAAACATTATTATAAGCCATCGGAACTTTTGGCTTTCTGTTCAAGTTCCTCATTGAAATAATAAATGATGCCAATTCTTTATTTGTTCTTATTTTTTCAGACAATTTATATTTTCCGAGTAATTCGAGCGACAGAATTTTGCTGACAATATTGTTCTTTTTCTCAAAGCTGGACAAAATCTGTTCGGGATCAGAAGAAAAAATACATATCTGTTTATTATGCTTTACCGTATTACAAAGAGTATCAAATTGATCAGGATGAAATCTGTGCGATTCATCCACAAGGATATAGTGGTAGTCATTTAAGATTTCCGGGTGGTACTTAAGATATCCCGCAGCAATGACATTAAAGTTTTCAAGTTCTTCCTTTAACTTTTTCTGTCCATCAGATGTCTTTCCACAGTGTATAACCAATGTGGGTTGTGCTTTTGAAAGTTCTTTGGCAATATCGTAAGTCAATAATGTTTTACCTGTACCTGGTTTACCGATAATGCTATAAAAGCCAAGACATCCACCAGTAAAAATATCAGAAAGAATATTCTTTTTTATTTGTTCTTGTGCTTGAGTTAGGAAATACTTTCCGTTAATGAATTTTTCAGGAGTATTCAGTGGCGAAACCAAATAATCTGATGTTCGAAACATATTGTCTATTTGCTGCAAATACTCATTTTTAAACTCTCTTACAGACTTTACTACCTCGGAAAAATTGATTTGCTGTAATTCATTATTTCCAGTTAACCGATAAGTAACTAACGAATCAGTTATCACTGAATAAAACTCAGTTTCTTTTTGCAAATGTGCAAGATAATGCTTGTTCTTTATGAGTTGTTTATGTATGTCCTCGGTAGGTACTGCTTGACTTTTTATTTCGATATTAAGGCATCGAGATTCTGTGAATTTTAGTAAATCAAATTCTTTTCCAATTTGTGGGATTTGATAATTCAAAAAGAACCCATCAAGTTCTTCTATTGAAATGTCATACCTTATAAGCGAATCTACCAATTGACGCAAGGAGATAATCTCGTGTATTTGAGTCCTTTTGGACTCATCTTTTCCGGAAGCGTGTCTTTCTACACGTTGATATGCACTCTCATCTTTAATCCTTGATATAAGAAACATATTAATCGGTTTTGTCAACGATAATCACCTCTCAAACAATGCGGATAGTTTATTTCTGATTGCGGTGTCGCTTGGCACTTCTCTTACACCGTAGCCCATAATGCTACACTCCGAATGATGGCATAGGTTAGGCAAGAGATGGAATAAAATCAAAGCGATATTTTCCATTATGTATTTCCCACAAATCTGACCATATAATTTCTTCGCCAGCCTAGATGTGATAACATTTATCTATGAAACTTCTTTCGGGACACTTTCAGTGATGATTTTATCACGAATGGTTGTTTTTTTCAATATTATATATTTGTTTTGCTGGACTTATTGGACAGTTTATGATATTTGTTGTGTAGCGAGAAATTTGGATCTTGCTATTGTTCCAGTTTTGGAATATAATAAAACTATCAAAGTTAGAGGTGCATATCATGATAGGATATATGACTGCAAGCGAAGCTGCTCAAAAATGGAATATTTCTCATAGGCGTGTAATTACATTATGTAGCGAAAACCGAATAACAAATGTTGCTATGCTCGGGAATATGTGGATAATACCGTCTGATGCTGAAAAGCCAGAAGATGCTCGAACAACACGCTATGAAAACAATGTTAAGGCAAAACCTTTTGTAAAATGGGCTGGTGGTAAAGGTCAACTTCTTGATACTATACGCACATACTACCCAAACGAATTGGGCAAATCAATTAAAAAATATTGCGAACCTATGGTAGGAGCTGGAGCAGTATTATTCGATATCCTTAATACCTATGAGCTTGATGAAATAATGATTAACGATTCAAATGTTGAATTGATTAATGTATATAGCGTGATTAAAAATAATGTAAGCGAATTGATAGAGCTGTTAAAGCAATTTGAAAATGAACATCTTAAACGAGATGATGAAAATAGAAAAGAGTATTATTACTCGCAAAGAGAAACATATAACACTACAAAAAAGAATTACAATGGAAATAATGT
>JAZUGZ010000139.1:0-3522 GCA_045641425.1 Candidatus Fimenecus sp. | reverse complement strand
GTCAGTAATTTCGTTTACAAGAGTTTCTGACTTTTCAGCAAGAATTTCACTCTTAATTTTTGCTGACCAAGTTTCGCCCTGTGACTTAACATAGTACATAATGTGGTAACCGTATTCGGTTTCAACAATTCCAGTGTCGCCAGTCTTTCTGCTTGAGTTAGTAGCCCAGTTTTTGAATGCTTCAACATAGTTTGATGATGCATTAACACCTTCATAAAGACCTTCGTTATTTACATTGCCATCACTGTCAACATCATCTGAATATTCTTTTGTAAGAGCTACAAAGTTTTCTTCAGTTGGGTTCTTTTGATATTCTTTAAGAACTTTTTCAGCCTCAGCTTTTACTTTTGCTTTTTGTGCATCTGTAATAGCAATTTCCTTGCCGTCAGCATCTTTCTGTGCTTCAGGGAACTGGAAGAGAATGTGTCTAACATCATTGCCTGAAGAAGACTTGTCTTTCTTTGCAAGTGCTGTTGCCATTACTACAAAGAAATCATCATCAGAAGCTTTGAATAATTTAACATCGCCAACCTTTGTGTCTTTGTTAAACATCCATTTTGCTGCATCTTCAGAAATGTTCTGAGTGATTTCGTCTTTATAAGCACCCTTCATAGCTGTTGCTTCGTCTGGGTCTTTATCTTTTGTATCCTTGTTCTTCTTAAGCTCTGTTTCAGCAAGCTTTAAGAAAGTTTCTTCGTCAGTAGCACCTTTAAGGAATGCTTCTGCTAAAGCCTTTGCTTGTTTGCGAGCTGTTTCTTTTGCACTGTCGTCAGCGTTTTCATCATATTCAGCTGAGAAAGGATATGCACGAAGAGAAACAATGTTGTAGTTGTCAGGATTCTCTTTGTATACTTCGTTAATTTGGTCGTTTGTAATTGCGTTTTCAGCGTCAGTAGCAAATTTCTCAAAGTATGCGTTTGCAAGAATTTGATCTTCTTGAACCTGACGAAGAAGCTTTTCTGTAATACCATTACCAAATGCTTGACGAAGATATCTGTCAAGAGAATAGTCATTCTTCTTAGCGGTTTCAGCCATTGAATTGATGCCTTCATCGATTTCAGCTTGTTCGTCAGCTGTGATTGAAAGACCAGCTTCTTTTGCCATTTTTGCACCATATTTAATTTGTACAATCTGGTTAACAGCAGCAACCTTCATAACATCTGCCCAAGTAGCTGTTTCTTGACCAAGGTCTTCAAGAGTAATACCAGTAAATGAGCTGTAATCATCTTTGTATTCTTGTGCAGTAGGTGACTGTGTGTAGTCATAGCCTGTAAGCATTACGCCTGCACCTTCGCCATAGTATTGTGAATACTGTGAATCATACTGGTAAGCTGTGTTTGAAATCTGAGTCCATACTGAATAATAGAAATAGTTGAATTCAGCAAGTGAGAAACTTAAATCTTTGTCAGCAACTTTAACTTTAAGTACCTTTTGAGGTGTTCCAAAGAAGTTAAGTACAGCACCAACAGCGCCCAAGCAAATTGCAACTACAAGTACAACTGCAATTACTTTGCCAAGAATTTTCTTAGCCTTTGAAAGAGCAGGACTCTTTCTTGAGTTTTTAGCTGCAGCTTTAGCAAGACGAGCTTTGCGCTCCTCACGATAAATTTCAGCCTGTGATTTGTTATTGTTTTCCATTAAAAACATCCTTTGCAAATAATTTACAATAAGTGAATCTATTTTACACTATTTCAAGAGATTATACAAGTAAATTTTGAAAATTATTAACGATTTGTTGATTTGAATTAAATCAAACCAACATATTTGTTGATTTTGTCTGCTATCTTAATGGCTCTTTCGTCATTGAGCTCGAGTGGGAGGAATGGCGAACGAGGTTTTCCTGCGTTTATGCCATATCTAAGCGTAATAACCGCCTTTGAAGCACCGTAAAGTGACGGGCAAGCGAGCAAATCAAAAATGCACTCGTTAATGCGAGTTTGCCAAACCTTTGCTTCATCTATTTTGCCACTTTCAATAAGCTTGTTAAGATGAACAAAAAGCTCTGGCATTGTGCCGTATGTACCACCGATACCAGCCTTAGCTCCCATTAGTCTGCCTGCAAGGAACTGTTCGTCTGGACCATTAAATACAACAAAGTCTTTACCACCAAGTGTACTGAATCGCTCAATTTGGCAAGTGCTGTCAGATGAATTCTTAATTCCAATAACTTTTTCGTTTTTAAGCATCTCGTTAAAAAGGTTATATGAAAGGTCGTAGCCAGTAAGCTGTGGAATGTTATATATAATGAAAGGTAAATCGACACTTTCGGTAATTGAGTTCCAATGAAGAGCAATAGACTTTTCAGGGAGTCGGTAGTAAACACTCGGTACTGCTGAAATTGCATCTACTCCGATTTTTTCGGCGTGCTTTGCAAGTTCGATTGATTCTTTAGTTGAAGCACAACCAACATGTACTATTACAATCATATCGTCGCCAGCGGCTTCTTTAACTGCCGTTGCAATTTGCTTTCTCTCTTCCGTGCTTAATAAAAAGCCTTCGCCAGTTGAACCGCAAGCGTAAATTCCGCTAATTCCAACCTCTTTATATTTTTCTACAAGAGCTTTAATAGCACCTGTGTTGATGTTGTCGTTTTCGTCATAAATTGCATTAAGAGCTACAAAAACGCCCTTAAATTTTTCCGTGTTATATCTCATATTTGCCTCCATATAAGAATTTTTTAGCTATTATAGATATAATTCTACAATAAAAATTGCATTTTTTCAACAGAGTTTTAGTTTTTGTATTGCTAAACTATAAAAAATACTGTATAATAACTAAAGTTACGGATTTTTTATTCGGGGAAGTGTAATTTTGGAGAATATTAAAGTCCTTGAAAAGTTAAAAGGTGGCTTAATTGTATCGTGTCAGGCGTTGCCTGAAGAACCGCTTCATAGTTCTTATATTATGTCAAGAATGGCTTATGCAGCTTACCTTGGCGGAGCGGCAGGAATTAGGGCAAACACTGTTGAAGATATAACTGAAATCAAAAAAACAGTTGACTTACCAATAATCGGTATTATTAAGCAGGTTTATGATGATTCAAGTGTTTACATCACACCTACAATGAAAGAAGTTAATGCTTTGGTAGAGTGTGGAGTTGATATTATTGCAGTTGATGCTACTAATCGTCTGCATACTGGTGGTTTAACATTTGAAAACTTCTTTAGGGAAGTTCGCAAAGCTTTTCCTAATCAACTCTTTATGGCAGACACCTCTTGCTTTAGTGAAGGTAAAAAAGCTCGAGAGCTTGGAATTGACATAGTCGGTACAACAATGAGTGGTTATACTGATTACACAAAGGGTAATACGCTTCCAGACTTCGCTCTTATGGAGCGTTATGTTAAAGAGCTTGATTGCCCAGTAATTGCAGAAGGTGGAATTTGGACACCTGAGCAATTAAAACAGGCTTTGGATATTGGCGTTCACGCCGCAGTAGTTGGAACTGCTATTACGCGTCCAATGGAAATTACAAAAAGATTTGCAAATGCAATTAAGTAGGGAGAATAAAAAAATGGCATTTTT
>JAZUGZ010000138.1:0-5027 GCA_045641425.1 Candidatus Fimenecus sp. | reverse complement strand
AAGTGCTTTTTTAGCTCTTTACTTCTTTTTAACTCAAACGCTTTGCGTTTATTTTAACTCTTTTGTGTCCCAAAAGAATTACTGTTTCTTGTACTTCCTTCAATCGTTATTTCTAACTCTCTCTGGAATCTACAGGGTTCCATTTTTATCTCGTCGTTGTTTAATTTTCAAGGTTCGTAATCCCCCGCTTTTCGCGGCGGAATGTTATTATACCAAAACTCAAACTGGTTGTCAAGAGAAACTTTTCAACTTTTTGAATTTTTGTATTTCATTTGCCGTCCGTTCAGACAGCTTTGATATAATAGCACAATGAAACGACCTTGTCAACAACTTTTTTCAAATTTTTTTAACTTTTTTTTGGAAATTTTTGGAGCAACAATATTTAGTGGTCAAGGTCAATATAAAACACAATTTTTCTATTTAATTATTGTATATAAAGGCCAAAACAGGCAAAAATAGTAACACAAAATCTTGGGAGTTGATTTATACGGAACAAAAAATGTTTATGCAAAGCAATAGAATGAAACTTCTTTGGCAAATTGTTGCGATAATTCTTATCAATGCATTTGTAATAGCGGTTATTGGTTTTTCAGTTACAAAAACTGAGCCTACTCTTTCAAGACTTGGCTCACGCGGTCAAGAAGTTAGACAAATTCAAACAAAGCTTAAATCATTAGGGCTTTACACTGGTTCGGTAGATGGAATATATGGCGCTGGTACGCAAAAGGCAGTTAGACAGTTTCAGAAAAATTGCGGATTAACTGTTGACGGAGTGGCAGGGCCAAAGACCTTACTTTACCTTGGTATTAATTCTTCATCAAGCTCGTCTGGTTCTTATTCAAGCAGTGACATTTATTTACTCGCCAAGGTAATTGGTGCAGAAGCACGAGGCGAGAGCTACACCGGTCAGGTTGCAGTTGGTGCGGTCGTATTAAATAGAGTTAGGCACTCGTCATTCCCTGACACCATTTCAGGAGTTGTTTATCAAAACGGAGCATTCTCTGCCGTAACCGACAGTAACTGGAGTGTTGAGCCAAACGAAACAGCAAAGAAAGCAGCACGAGATGCAATTAACGGTTGGGACCCAACCGGTGGTGCTATCTATTATTATAACCCAGCAAAGACAAGTAACAAATGGATAAGAACGCGCCCAGTTGTAACAACCATTGGTAGCCATGTATTTTGTAAATAGTATATATAATAGAAAAAGTGGCAGAGAATACTCCCTGCCACTTAAATTTTTGTTCTAATTATTGATTAAGCATAACATCAATGTAGTTGGCATCAAATCCATCAATTACACCGTCAAGGTTTGTGTCTGAAGGTATGTATTGTTCATTTTGAACATTTACATTATACATAGCCATATTTTTAATCATTGCATAATCATTTGCTGTAACTGAAGAGTCTCCGTCAGCATCACCGCACGAGGAAAATACATCAATAAAAGTTACGCCTTTTAATTCCGCATATTTTTCTGCAGCAGAGCCTTTGACACCATAAATCTTGATAAAGTCCGGCAAAGTTTCTTTTGCATCTATTTGATCAATAAATTTGCTATCAATATATTTAACAGTTGGTGGAATATAAATACTCATTGGCCTTATGCCAATAATTGTTTCCGCTTCAAGTCTTTCAACGGTTGACGGTATATACATTGTTCGCAAATTATCGCAACCGATAAAAGCCCCTTGGTTTATATATCTAACACCCTCTGGGATATAAATCATTTCAAGACGATTAGTAAAAGTAAACGCACCTGAAGCAATCACTCTTGTGCCAAATTTAACAAAATAATTACTATGAATAAATCCGTTTTGCTGTGCACTTATGCAACAACTACCTGAATATACAACTTGATCATTGGTTTTATGAAATTCATTTCTAACTTGCTCAGCATAATAAGGTGTCCACATAAATGCGTTTAATCCAACGCTTTTAATTGAGAGCGGCAAAACCACACTTCTTAACTTATTCAAGTCATAAAAGCAGTTCGAACCTATTTTTTGATAAGTATCAGGAATTATTATCTTTGTTATTTCTAAAGTGCCAAACTCTTCAACTATATCAAAACTCCAAATATATTCGCCATTAAATGCTTGATCAGCCACTGCTACCATTCTGTAGCCATCAATATATCTTGGAAAAACAACTTCTGTGTCATTACCATAATATGCGGTAAGCTCTGCTGTTTTATTCTCTTCACTTAAAACATTATAGCCCCAATCGCTACTAGTAGCACTCGACGGGATTGCACAAACGCTAAAAAGGAGAATAAATATTAAAAACAAACTTAATATCTTTTTCATTGTTATTCCTCCTAAAGCCAAAAATTTATTTACAGCTTCATTTTATGACAATAGAGCAACTTTGTCAATAAGCATATTACATAATTGTATTACACTTAATTTAGCACAATTTTTCTATTGCAGTTTCATTATACTCGATATATCGAGCATTGTCAACAAATAGATAATAAAATAACATTGTAGTAGAGGTGATTATATGATTAGCTACGAGCCTTTTTACAATACACTTAAAGAAAAGAATATGTCAACATACAAGTTAATCAAAGATTATGGCATTAGCCGAAGTCTTTTAGATAGACTTAAGCACAACAAACCGCTAACTACGGTTACAATAGATGACCTTTGCAGAATTCTTCAATGTAATGTGTCGGATATAATGGAGTACAAAGATTAAAGCACCTGACTTTTTCGTAAAGTTCAGGTGTTTTTTATGTTATATTTATGTTTGCGGGTGAGTCGTAACTCGCCCCTATATTTTTTCAAATCTCACTTTCTTTTTTACTTTTAATTTGCTGACCGATGAAAAATGGAATGTACTGAACAAATGTTATAATTGCACTAAATGCAAACGAATCAATTATTGAATACTCCACTGGTTGACCAGTTAGTTCGTCTAAAGGGCGAGTATCAAACAATACATTTGTCCAATTTATTAAGTCAAGCATAGATTCGTCATTATAATAAAACAGATATAAAATGAAAATATTTATTGCGTGAATCCAAATTAATGAGCAGACATTTGCTTCAAAGCTATTAAAATAAAACAACCACTTGCCAATAAAGAAAAATAAGATTTCAAAAGCGATTATATGCACTAATGCAAACCAAAATATTACTTTTACATCTTGTGATTCATCGCCTGTTTTGAAAAGTGAAGATATTAAGAACATTTCCAAATTACAAAATCCCCAAACGAACGAGCAAACCAATCCGTTAAAAATAAATCGTCTTACATTTTTCAAGTTAATTCCCACCAATCTTCGCCCAAGTTCCCAATGTTGTCGCTTGTTTCTTTGCAAATCTGTTTACCATTACTGTCAAATGCGGTAATTTCTAAATTATAAAGCACATTACCAGTACCCTCCCAATAATATTGAGCCTCGCCAGTTAATAGAAAATAAGTGTATTCGCCATCAACTTTTACAAATTGATTTTTATCACTCAAATCAAAATCAAGTGTGCAGTCAAAATATTCGTCTTCAATATTATAAAAAGTATTATCTTTCCAGTCCTCAATTTCATCATAGTATTTTTGAGATGGCTCGTTAGCGTAGTAACGAAATTTAATGTTTTTTACATCAGTTTCTTTAACTCTGCCACAAAAATACAATGAAAAAACGCCCAAATTGACATCTGCAAACTCTTTATTACAAGTGCCTAAACCAATTGTAGTTTTTTGATTATCGTCTAACCTTAAGACTAAATTCTCCTTGTTTGAATAATAGTAATCCAATTTAGAATTATTCATATATGAATACAAGTGTGTTAAAGTTAAATAATTTTCATATTTTGAGAGATATAAATTAGTATTTGGCACTTGGTAAGCAATATCAAAATCGCCCTTTACGCCATAATGAGCATTGAGCTTTTTTATAGCTTGCTTTGGTGTAAAGCTCATATTAGTTGACAAAACCGCAGCCAAAAAGCCAAATACTATTATTAAGAAAAGACAAATTAGGGTTTTACCTTTTCTTGTAAGCTTAATTTTTTTCATTGTTTTGCTCCTTAAACTTAACCGTCTTTTGAGCGGTTATGTCAGTTCCCTCTAAATTAAAATAAAATGTCACAAATGTGTCTTGTGGGTTAAGCAAAATATAGCACTCGCCCTCACTAAAGCCGTAATATGGCTCTTGCTTTTTAAGGGTATCGGTTTCATAAGTCATATTCACTCTATAATAAAAATATTTTGCCGAGAACAGATTTTTCTTTTCTAAATATAAATCTACTGTTGTGTTATATTTGTCTGGTTCAAGGTAGTTGTAGCCCTCTTTACCCTCGCCATAAATAGTATTTTTAACCTTGTAAATATCGCCAATATAAATACGGTTATCTCCAAAGTCTATTTTTTCATTAACACTTGCAACAACGTCATAATACTTTGGCTGTTTTGAAGTATTGTGTTTAGGGTGAGAAGACTCAATATAAAAGCCAGGCAACAAAGTTATAACAAGCACTATTAACGGGTAAAGCACGAGCTTTGAAAGTCTTAAAGCCCAAAGCCAAAACGGAGAATATGCCTTTTGAAACTCTTTTGCTATTTCTTGCGGTTCGCCCATTGCATTTAGGGCAAGAGTTTTTGCATCTTCTTCTAAATATCCCGCATCAATTAAATCAAGAGTTGAATCTTCAATATGATTTGTGAGTTCTTTATAAATCTCTGCTCTCTCACTTTTGGTCACATTATGAAGATTTTTAATAACCTCTTTGCAAAAATCTTTTTGTGTCATAATTTATCCTTATGCAAAATTCAAAACTGCATCTACGGCAGAAGAATATTCGGCCCAAGTTTCTTTTTCTTCATTAAGATTCAAAATGCCCTTTTGAGTGATTTTGTAATACTTACGAAGTCTGCCAGTTGGTGCTTTTTGTTCATAAGCAGAAACAAGCCCATTCTTTTGCATTAAATGAAGAACTGGGTAAAGAGTACCTTCTTTCATATTAAATACATTGTTTGAACGGCGTGAAAGCTCGGTTATCATTTGATAGCCGTACATATCC
>JAZUGZ010000137.1:0-2527 GCA_045641425.1 Candidatus Fimenecus sp. | reverse complement strand
GTTGCATTTATTTTTGTTGGTGCTGCAACACTTGAAAAGCTTCAATCAAACAAGAGTCTTACAAAATTTATTATATTTGCTTTAGGCTGTATTGGGACACTTTTCTTGATGTACGACTTTGGCACGGCACTTATATTTTTCTTCACATTTATTGTGATTTCGTTTATGCGCTCGGGCGATATTCGAACAATCTTCCTTATATGTGCAATTGCTCTTATGGGTGCAGTGTTAATTCTTATGTTTAAGCCGTATGTTGCAAACAGATTTATGGCTTATCGTCACGTTTGGGAATATTTTGACACATCTGGCTACCAACAGACAAGGGTTATGATTTATTCGGCATCTGGCGGACTTTTTGGCGTGGGCCTTGGCAACGGCAAGCTTCGTGCAATATTTGCTGCTACCGAAGACTTGATTTTTGGTGTTATATGTGAGGAATTTGGCTGGATTATGGCGGCTGCAATTCTTCTTTCATACGTTGCACTTCTTGTTTATTCAATTAAGCACTCACGCTATGCACGTTCATCATTTTACGCTATTTGTGCTTGTGGGGCATCAGCTCTTATGCTATTTCAAGCATCACTTAATGTGTTTGGTGTTAATGATGTTCTACCGCTTACGGGTGTTACACTACCATTTGTTAGCCGTGGTGGTTCATCAATTATGTGCTGTTGGATGCTACTTGCATTTATTAAAGCGGTTGACCGTGGCACATATAGATATGGGGGTGTTAGACAGTGAAATCAATTTCAAGACGAGCACTAACGCTTTACCTTTTAATTATTGCCTTTCTTGTAGGTAGTGGATTTACCTATTATGCTCTTGTAACTAACTCAAATAGTTGGGCTATGAACCGAGCAAACCGACATCTTTACACAGATGGTGGGCTTGCAACAGCTGGCGATGTTATTGACAGAGATGGCGAAATTCTTGCAACTACTATTGATGGGGTTAGAACATATAGCAAAGACAAAGAAATTCGACTTTCTACACTTCAAACTGTGGGCGACGGAGTTGGTTACATTGCCAGCGGTATTCAAACATCTTTTAAGGATGAATTAACAGGCTACACCATGCTTGATGGCATTTATAACCTTAAGCGTTACGGCAAAGGTAACGATGTAAAATTGACACTTGACGCTGACATTTGCAAGGCGGCTTACAGAGCAATGAACGGCTACAACGCAGTTGTCGGAGTTATGAATTACAAAACAGGCGAAATTGTTTGTATTGTATCAACACCGACATTTGACCCACTTGACAGACCAAAGTTTGAAACGGAGGGAATGTATCTTAACAAGTTTTTCAAAGGACTTTACACGCCTGGTTCAACTTTTAAGGTAATTACGCTTGCAAGTGCAATTGAGAATATACCAAACCTTGACACAGAAACATTTGAATGTGCAAATGGTGGCAACGGCAAGGGAAAAATTGCAATTGGCGAGGGATATGTATTTTGTAGCGGACTTCACAGAAGCGTAAAAATTGAAAAAGCATTTAACGAGTCTTGCAACTGTGCTTTTGCAGATATTGCAAACAGACTTGGAACAGAAAAGCTTACTCAAACTGCACAAAATGCTGGGTTTAATACACAGCTTCCTAAAATCAATGGAAAAATCTCTTGTAGTAAATCGACACTTAATCTTTATGACGCAAAGGCTTTGGATTTAGGTTGGGCTGGTATTGGTCAGTACACAACAATGATAAATCCTTGCCACATGTTAACGCTTGTGTCGGCTATTGCTAATGGCGGAATTGCACCTGAGCCTTATGTAATTAAGAGCATTACCACCCCAGCAGGCAAAACAGTTTATAAATATGAAGAAAAAGAAATTGGCGAATATTTTTCACAGACTGTTTCAAACAAATTGACAGACTACATGCGCTCAAATGTTAAAAACACTTATGGCGACTGGAGATTTTCAGGACTTGAGATGTGCGGTAAAACCGGTACTGCTGAAATTAGTGATAAAGAGGGTGCAAAGCCAAACGCTCTTTTTGTTGGATTTAGTAAAAATCCTGATTACCCATATTCAATTATTGTAGTTGTTGAGGACTCAACTTACAGTATTAAAACGGCTGTGCCAGTTGCTTCAAAGGTTATGGCGGCAGTTAAAAGTGCAAACAGTTAAAAAATATCTATTTTGAAAATGAGCAAAAAACAAGGACGGGTTACCGTCCTTGTTTTTTTATCTTTAATTATATTTCTTCGTCATTTATGACCATTTGTGGAAAGACTTTCAAACATTCAACAAGCATTTGGTGTGTTATTTTGCTTGGTACATTAGAAAACTTTTCGCTGAAATTCATATTTCTGTGTTCTGTGTCGTGAGCGTCACTTGCAATAAATTTTGCAAATCCGCCGACGAGCAAATCAATTGCAATTGTTTGTGGCAAAGCACCTAAATTGCCCACAACGCTGTCGGCATTTACTTGGAAAATTGCACCACGCCTTAAAAGTCTGTTTATAAATTCTGGGTTTTGATGAACCAGTGGGTAACGCTCTGGGTGTGCAACAATTGGAATA
>JAZUGZ010000136.1:0-3873 GCA_045641425.1 Candidatus Fimenecus sp. | reverse complement strand
TTTCAAGGCACCTCCTTAGTAAATACTAATCTAATACAACAACGGCAATTATAACAGATTGAAACAAATATTGCAAGTGTTTTTTGCAAAAAAATTTATATAAAAATGTAAAAAAACTATTGCAATTATTTTAAGTTTAATATATAATACTATCAAACGAACATTTGTACGATAAGCGAGGTATAAAAATGGCTGATAAGAAAAAAGCATTAGAAACAGCGTTATTACAAATAGAAAAAAGCTACGGTAAAGGTGCCGTAATGCGTTTGGGTGAAACTGGCTCATTAAATGTTGAAGCAATTTCAACTGGTTCAATCTCTCTTGATAATGCAACTGGCATTGGTGGTTTCCCACGAGGTAGAATTGTTGAAGTTTATGGTCCTGAATCTTCAGGTAAAACAACTCTTGCTTTGCAAGTAGTTGCAGAGGCTCAAAAACAGGGTGGCGAGGCTGCATTTATTGATGCTGAACACGCTCTTGACCCTGACTATGCTGAAAATTTAGGTGTTGATGTTAATTCACTTCTCGTTTCACAACCTGATAATGGCGAACAGGCACTCGAAATTGCTGAAGCACTTGCTCGCTCTGGTGCTATTGATGTTATTGTTGTTGACTCTGTTGCAGCACTTGTTCCTAAAGCTGAAATTGAGGGCGATATGGGCGAAAGCCACGTAGGTCAACACGCAAGACTTATGTCACAGGCTCTTCGTAAGCTTGCTGGTATAATTAATAAATCAAATACACTTGTTATTTTCATTAACCAGCTTCGTGAAAAGATTGGCGTAATGTATGGTAACCCAGAAGTTACAACTGGTGGTCGTGCTCTTAAATTCTATGCTTCAATGCGTGTTGATGTTAGAAGAATTGAACAGCTTAAAGGCCCTAATAACGAATTTATCGGTTCAAGAACACGTGCAAAGATTGTTAAGAATAAAGTAGCTCCTCCATTCAAAGAAGCAGAGTTTGACATTATGTATGGCGAAGGTATTTCAAAGATTGGCGAAATTGTTGACCTTGGTGTTAAGTTTGAAATTATCCGTAAGAGTGGCGCTTGGTTCTATTACGGCGAAGAAAGACTTGGCCAGGGCAGAGAAAATGTTAAAATTTTATTTAAGCAACAGCCAGAGTTTGCAGCTAATATTGAAAATCAAATTCGTGCAAAAATGCAAGAAATGGTTGAGGCTAAAAAAGCTGGTACAAAGGCAGCTGCTCCTGAACTTGTTAAGGTTCCTACAACTAAAGCTGCAGCAAAAGCAACACTTGACATTGTTGTTGACGATGACGAAGACTAATGAAACTAACTGTTACTGAAGGTAAGAATAACAAAATCCATATCCATGTTGACGGGGAGTATAAGGCTACTGTTGATAGAGATTGGTGGTACTCTGAAAAGTACCGAAATATAAATGAAATAACAGAAAGCGAACTGGCTGAGCTTCTTTGCTCGGTCAGTTTTCGTCGTGCTTATAATAAAGCACTTGACTTTCTATCACGAAGAATGTATGCCGAAAAAGAACTCGCTAAAAAACTTCGTGAAAAAGACTTTTCTGACGAAGCAATTGAAGGTGCAATCCAAAGGTGTAAAGAACTTTTACTATTAAATGATGAACGCTATGCTGAAATGCTTTCAGAAGAGCTTTATCGTAATAAGCATTTTGGTGCAAAAAGAATTTTGCAAGAATTGTCAGCTCGTGGCGTTAATCGAGAAATAGCACAAAATGCTGTCGAAAACCTTGACAAAGACGAAGTAAATAGTATTATATTATTGCTCAAAAGAAAATTTAGTGGTAAAATAGGCGACGAAAAAGGGCGACAAAGAACAATCAACACCCTTTTAAGATATGGCTATAAATTTTCAGACATAAAACAAGCACTAAATACTGTTGAAGAAGAAACTGAGGAAGAAGATTATGAGTAAAAAAATCGGTATGATTTCACTCGGCTGTCCTAAAAATCAGGTTGATGCCGAAATAATGCTCGCAAAGCTTAAAAATCATGGCTATGAAATCGTAACAGACCCAGGCGAAGCAGATATTATAATTATCAATACCTGTGGCTTTATTGAAAGTGCAAAAAAAGAGTCAATTGAGAATATTCTTGATATGGTTTCTTATAAAGAAGACTACCCGTCAGTCAAGGTTTTGGTTACTGGTTGCCTTGCAGAGCGTTATCGTTCAGAAATTCTTGATGAAATACCAGAAGTTGATGGTGTAATTGGCATTGGTGCTAATAACGATATTTGTGAAGTATGCGACAAACTTATTTCTTATGAAAAGGTTGAAGAGTACCCAGCTAAAGAGGCACTTTGCTTTGATGGCGACAGAATTCTCACAACTTCAAGCTATTCAGCATACATAAAAATTGCAGAGGGTTGCTCAAACAATTGTACTTATTGTGCAATTCCGTCAATTCGTGGCAGATTTAGAAGCAGACCAGCCGAAAGCATTTTAGAAGAAGCAAAAAAACTTGCAGAAGGTGGCGTTAAAGAGCTTATTGTTGTAGCTCAAGACACCTCTCGTTACGGCGAAGATTTATATGGTAAAAATGCACTCGCTCCACTTGTTCGCTCACTTTGTAAGGTCGAGGGAATTGAATGGATTAGACTTCTTTACCTTTACCCAGAGCGTATTGATGACGATTTAATCGACGCTATTGCAACTGAAGATAAAATTGTTAAATATATGGATATTCCTGTTCAGCATTGTAACGCTCGCGTGCTTAAGCGTATGAACAGAAAGGGCGACAAACAGTCACTTACCAATTTATTTAATAAAATTCGTGAAAGAATTCCAAATGTTACTCTTCGCACAACCTTTATTGCAGGTTTCCCTGGCGAAACAGAAGAAGAATTTAATGAGCTTTGTGATTTTATTACAGAAATGAAATTTGAGCGTATGGGTTGCTTTGCTTATTCTGAAGAAGAGGGTACTCCAGCAGCAAAGCTTGACGGAATGTTAGACGAAGACGAAAGAGCAAGAAGAGCCGACATAGTAAACGATATTCAAAGCGGTATCCTTGATGAAATCAACGAGTCACTTATCGGTAAACAGCTTCAGACAATAGTTGAAGAATATGACGGTTATACTGACTCTTACTATGGCAGAACTACTATGGATGCTCCTGAAATTGACACCCAAATCTGCTTTACTTGTGGCTATGAATTAAATGACGGCGACATTGTTACAGTTGAAGTTATTAACTGCGTTGACGGTTTTTTAACAGGAGAAGTTGTATGAAATTAAACACACCTAATAAGCTTACAATTGCTCGTATGATTATTTCGCCAGTGTTTCTTGCGGTTATTTTGTGGAACAGTTTGCCACATAGGTTTTTATGGGCATTACTTATTTTCTCGGTTGCATCTATTACCGACGCCATTGACGGAAAATTAGCAAGAAAAAATAATCAAATCACAAATTTTGGCAAGCTTTTAGACCCAATTGCCGATAAGGTTCTCACAACAGCGGCACTTTTAGCATTTATGGTATTAGGGCTTTGTAATATATGGATTGTAATGATTGTTTTAACTCGTGAATTTGCAATAGCTTCAATTCGTATGATTGCCGCTTCAAATGGTACAGTAATACCTGCAAATATTTGGGGCAAAATTAAAACAGTTAGCCAAATGACATTTACAATTGTCATTATGCTTCTTTGCGAAATTTACTATATTATCGAAAATTCATTTACGGAAATTTTCCCAAAACTTCCAAGCATTTCAATTATTTCAAATTTCCTTTTATGGATAACAGCAATTCTCACAATTATTTCAGGTGTTATCTATATTAAAGACAGCAAAAATGCTATTGATTATTCTAAATAATATGGTATAATATCATTGTAATTTAACAAATGCGTTGAGTAAGAAGAGTA
>JAZUGZ010000135.1:0-7646 GCA_045641425.1 Candidatus Fimenecus sp. | reverse complement strand
CAGCACTTCGGCAATAGTCAACCTTACCGAATGCAGGGGCAAGCGGAACACCGCAACCAAGAATAAGTTTATCGCCAACACATTCACGAATAAAGTCCATAGCCTCGCACATAAGCTGACCACGAGATTTCCCGTGATTTGGAATAACTGCCGCAGCGTAAAGGAAGTCGAGTTTAACCATATCGTAGCCCCAATCATTGAGAACTACATCAAAGAAATGGCGAATATATTCTCGTGCTTCTTCATTTTCAATGTCAAGTGCATAGAAGCCATTCCAGTTCATACCACATTTAACAGGTTTTCCGAATTTATCTTTAATAAGCCAGTCTGGGTGCTCTTCAGCAACCTTTGAATGATATTGCGCGCCAAGTGGAGCGAGCCAAAGACCAGCCTTCATACCTTTTTCGTGGATAATATCTGCTACATATTTCATTCCGTCAGGGAATTTAACTGGGTCAATGCTGAGCCAGTCGCCAACTGCTGTTTGGAAACCATCGTCAATTTGGAAAATGTCAATGTTAGCATCAACCTTTGAAAGTGCTTCAAGGTCAGTTTTTACAATTTCCTCAGTAACATTAGCATAGTAGTTGTACCAAGTAGTGTAGCCATTAGCTTTTTTAGCTTTTGGCTTAGGGATATTCATTACGGCAAAATATTTGTCAAATACTTCGTCCATTGTACCCTTAAAGTTAACAATATCCATAAGCACATATTCGCCGTTTATAGTTACGCCTTCAAGCTCTTTTTCAAATACGATTTTATTTTCAGGACATAAAGCATTGATTATTGTGTAACCATATTTTTCACTCATTGAGCCGAAGAGATTAACATTTTCGCCACTTCTAACATAAGCGTATGAATAACCGTGGAATACACCTTTGCGGTTGTCATATTTTTTGAAGTTATAGTCGCCAGAAGCACCAAGAGGTGAGAAAAGAAGTGGAATTAAACGAGCAGACGGCATATTAACGCCTTGCTCATCAATAAAGTATTCGCGACAGTCAGTCCACGACTGGTAGCCGTTAATAAATACTCTATCATCAGCCTTAAATTCGTTCGGTACAGTAAGTTTGAATTTTAATTTTTCAAGCGGTGCACCTTTAGTGTTAATAACGAGTTTTACGTGGTCTGTGTTTGCAGTAATATCAATTTTGTACTGGTCGGTTTCAAATTGATTACTGCGATAATTTGTACCGTTTGAAAAATACTCAAAATTTATCTTGAACTTTTCCATGCCAATCTCTCCCATTTTGTAACATATATCTAAATTATACCAAACAAGTACTCTTAAAGTATATAGTAATATCAAACAATATTAAAATAAAAATTTATTGATTTTAACTATACAATTTATATATAAAAATTTGTTGAAATAAAGTTATTAAAGTATTAAAATATAAGTTAATGCAGAAAAACTTTTGGGGGTGCTTTTTGTGAGCATAAATGAACTATTAACTCTTTGGAAATCATTTGACGAAGAAACTAAGAAAGAACTTTCACAAATTACTGATGAAAAAGAAATTGAAGACAGATTTTATAAAGAAGTTGAGTTCGGCACTGGCGGACTTCGTGGAATAATGGGTGCAGGGCCAAACCGAATGAATAGATACACAGTAGCAAGGGCAACAAAAGGCTATGCCGACTATCTTAAAGAAAACTACACTGGCGAAATTAAAGTTGCTATTGCTTATGACTCACGAAATAACTCTCGTTACTTTTCTGAAATAGCGGCAGGTGTTCTGGCAGAAAATGGAATAAAAGCATACATTTTCGAAACTCTTATGCCTACTCCAGTTTTGTCATTTACTGTAAGACATCTCGCTTGCAATGGTGGTATAGTACTTACTGCAAGCCACAACCCAAAAGAATATAATGGCTACAAAATTTACGATGAAAAAGGCTGTCAGTTAGTTCCACACTTAGCCTTAGCAGTTACTAAAAAAATCAATGCTATAAAAGATTATAAATCAGTTAGAGTTAAAGATTTTGATGAGGGACTTACTGATAAAAGCATTGAATTTATTGGCGACAGCGTTTTAGATGCATTTTTATTAGAAGTTAAAAAGCAGTCTATGTATGAAGAAAAATCAGACCTTAAAATTGTCTATACACCACTTCACGGCACTGGTAACATTCCAGTTAGAAAAATTTTAAGCGGTATGAATGTGTCTGTTGTTAAAGAACAAGAGCTCCCAGACGGTAACTTTAGCACAGTTCGTTCTCCAAACCCTGAAGAAAAAGACGCTTTAACTCTCGGAATCGAGCAGGCAAAACGTGAAAATGCCGATTTGGTTTTAGGTACAGACCCAGACTGCGACCGAGTTGGCACAGCAGTTTTACATAATGGCGAGTACATTTCACTAACAGGCAACCAAATGGGTGCTTTGCTTGTGAATTTTGTTCTTCCACAAAAAAAGAATGAGCTTAAAGAAAATTCTGTAATAGTTAAAACTATTGTAACTGGGGAGCTTGGTGCAAAAATTGCCAAAAGCTATGGCCTTTCAGTTGACGAAACATTAACTGGTTTTAAGTATATTGGCGAAAAAATCAATAAATATGAAAAGACAAACGAAAAGACTTATGTTATAGGCTACGAAGAGTCTTATGGCTATTTAGTCGGAACTCACGCAAGAGATAAAGATGCTGTCGTTTCGTCAATGCTCATTTGCCAAATGGCTTCTTACTATAAAAATCAAGGCAAAACTTTAATTGATGCATTAAATGAAATCTATGAAGAATTTGGCTTCTTTGTAGATGCACTTGATACTTTTGTCTTAAAGGGTAAAGACGGTGCAGAGAAAATTAAGAGCATTACTTCATCTCTTCGAAATAAAGACAAAGATTTATTTGCTGACACTAAAGAATTCATTGACTATTCTAAAGGCGTTGCCGATTTGCCAAAAGAAAATGTACTTAAATATGTTTTCGAGGACGGTAGCTGGTCAGCGGTTAGACCGTCTGGCACAGAGCCAAAGCTTAAAGTTTATTATTCAGTTTGTGGCGATAATAAAGAGAACGCAAACGAAAGACTTCAAGAAATTCGAAGCATTTTGAAAGCAGAAATTGAGGGATAAATATGGAAAAATACATAAAAAATATTATTGCCCCAAAGCTACAAGGCGATGGCGGTTGGGTAGATTTTGTTTCATTTGAATTTGGCGTTTTAACCTTGCAGTTTCAAGGCGAATGTTCAAAATGCTTAATACTTGACCGTTGCATAGAGTGGATAAAAGGCGAAATCAAGCGAGATTTAGATATTGATTGTGAAATTGAAGCAATTCGTAAAAAACCATTTTTTTGGGATAAATAAGGAGTAAATTATGGCACATATTAAAGTAGTTCGTAGAAGTATGCGCCCTGAGGAGTGGACAGACCTTCGCTTCGGCTGGCTTAAAAGATACATTTACGATGAAAAATTTGAAATAGAAAATTTGAAAGTTAAAAATGCTCGTCAAGTAGGGGAGAATGACTTTGAGTTTTACCCGGAAGGCTTTTTGCCACTTAAAAAAGGCGATATGTACTTTACTCCTGACGGCACAGCATTTTTTGAGGCAGATGTAATTATCCCTGAAAGAATGAGAAATAAAGAGCTTTGGTTCTCACTTAAAACTGCCGCTGAAATTATCGTTAAATGCAACGGAAAATATGTTGGCGGTGTTGACCCAAATCGTGAGCGAATTTTGCTTACACCTTACCTTGACGGTGCTACTGCACTTCACTTTGAAATGGAAGGTTATAACCGCTCAAAGCCTGATGATGAGCGAAACCCTGAAAGCCTTTCAGTTAGGGGTTGCCGTCAAATTTTTGAAGGTGCTTATCTTTCGGTTATTAACCATACAGTTCTTGATTTTGTTTACGATTTAGAGCTTCTTTTAGATATTGCCAAGAGCGAGAATTTTAATGAAGATTACAGAAATTTTATAAATCGTGAGCTTGACAAAGCACTTAATTTAATTGACTTTGACGATGTTAACGTTCAAGATGTAGCAAATGCTAAAAAATATGTTGATGATGTAATTTTCGCAAATGACGACTACAAGGGTAGTGGCGATGTCGCTTTAGTTGCTCACTCGCACCTTGATTTAGCTTACTATTGGCGCAGAATTCACTCTGTTCAGAAAAATTTGCGCACTGTTTTAATTCAGCTTCGTTTAATGGATAGGTACCCTGATTTCAAATATACTCACACTCAGCCTCAAACCTACGAAATGCTCGAAAAGTATTACCCTGATGTGTTTGAAGAGCTTAAAGAGAAAATTGCAAATGGTCAGTTTGAGCCAGTTGGCGCTATGTATGTTGAGCCTGACTGTAATATTCCAAATGCTGAGAGCTTAATTCGTCAATGCCTTTACGGTCAAAGCTTTTATCGTGAAAAATTCGGTAAAACTATTGACAATGCTTGGCTTCCTGATGTATTCGGCAATAGCTGGGTGCTTCCACAAATTCTTAAAAAGAGTGGAGTTAAATATTTCGTATCAAATAAAATGTCAACTTGGAACGACACAAACCGCTTCCCACATAATAACTTTATTTGGAAGGGTATAGACGGTAGCGAGGTTTATGCTTGTGTTCCACCAACTCACTTTATTACTTGGAATGCACCAAGTAGTGTTCAAGAGAACTGGGACGCTTATCAAGATAAAAACACAGGCGGTCAAACTCTTCAAATGTTTGGCTATGGCGATGGTGGTAGTGGTGCTACCGAAGAAATGATTGAGCTTATGCACCGTTTTTCTAAAGTTTCTGCGATGCCAAAGACAGAGCATGTTGGCGGTAGTGAGTTTTTACATAAAAACTTTGACGGTAACGAAAACCTTGAAAAGTGGGATGGCGAGCTTTACCTTGAAATGCATCGTGGCACATTCACTACAAAATCCGACCTTAAAAAGATGAATAGGAAGCTCGAATGGAAATTCCGTGAAGCCGAGATTATCTCAACGCTTAAGCACTTAAAGGGTGCGCCTTACCCATACCGTGAAATTAAAGATTGCTATAAAATTTTACTTACAAATCAGTTTCATGATATTTTACCGGGTAGCCATATTCATCCAGTCTTTCTTGATACAATAGGTGAGCTTAATGAGGTTGATGCTCGTCTTGAAAGTGTAATTGGTGCAGGGGATAAATACTTCAATTCACTTAATTTCAAGCGAGAGCATTTAACATTTATCGAGGACGAAGAAAACGGACACAGCGAGCGTTTGGGTGTTAAAGGTAACTGGGTAATTCCTAATATCCCCGCTCTTTCATCTGCCGAAATTCCTTGGCGTACTTTTGCTGGGGAATGGTGCGAAATTGCAGACTTCATTACTACTCCATTTTATAAAATTAAGTTCGCAAAAGACGGTAGTATTGAAAGCCTTTATGACAGAGAGCTTAAACGAGAGTGGACTAGCGGAGAATTTAATAAATTAAAGCTTTATAAAGACAATCCTGGAGTTTATGACGCTTGGGATATTCTTCCAAATTACAAAGATGTAGAAGTGCCTTATAAAATCATTTCTCCACTTAAAACTATTGAGAAAAGTAGCGAATGTGCGGCATTTGAAGTAATTCTCGGTACTGAAAAAAGCACTTGGAAAAGGATTATTCGTGTGTTCCGTCAATCCCGTGGCATTGAGGTTGAAAATGTTGTTGATTGGCACGAAAAACACGTTCTCGCAAAGGCGCAGTTCGATTGTAATGTTTTAACTCGTGAGGCTGTTTGCGACCTTGGTGCAGGCTTTATTAAGCGTGAAACTCATCGTAATACATCTTGGCAACAGGCTCGCTTTGAAGTTTGCCACCATAAGTGGTTTGATATGGCTGAAACTGACGGCGGTGTTGCAATTATCAATGAGTCAAAGTACGGAGCAAGCTTCCTTGAAAATTCAGCTTCACTTAGCCTTTTGCGTGCAACAATTCGCCCTGATATTGAGAGCGATATTGGCCATCACGAATTTTGCTATATGATTTACCCACACGCAAAGGATTTTGTAACAGCCGAAATCAATAATATTGCTTATGAGTATAATATTCCAATGGTAAAGGCTGACCTTACTTGTGAAAATTCATTTGGCGAACTCTTTATGCAGACTATGAAGATGTCCGAAAATGGCAAGATGATAGTTATCCGTCTTTCAGAGCAAAACGGCAAAAGGGGACAAATTGAACTTTCAGGCAAGGTCAAAATCCTTAATATGCTTGAAGATGTAATAGGCGAAGCCCAAACAGTGCCATACTCTCCATTTGAAATTGTTACTATTGGTATTGAAATTTAATAAAAACACATAAAAAATAAAGGGTAGGTACTTTCGTACTTACCCTTTTTATTATTCACTTTATTGATTTATAGAATTCGTTTTGACCCATACATTTCTCAATAACTCGCCATTTGAGTCTTGAAGAACAAATTTTAGTACCATCATATTTTTCTATATCCGATTCGGATAAATTGCCAGAATCGCACCAAATAACACAATCGTTTTTCAGAATCATAGTTGAATCCAAAATTTCACAAGTATATTTATCATCAACTGGATATAAATTTAAAAATTTCAATCCTTCAAATTTTAATTCAATCATTGAATTAGTTTCAAATTGGCGTTGAATAATCACGCATAATTCTCTTTTGTCATTTACGGGATACATTCCTAAATCATTATTAACATATGCACCACTGAGATATTTAACCTCTTTGATACAACTGTCATGAAAATAATCCATTTTATCCATGAATTTCAAAAGATCATTATCATTGTTAATTTCATACCACATAACAGTATCCTTTTTTATATCTTATTTATGATAATAACTCTTATTCTCTCTTGATGGCTCGCAGGTTACGTTAATACCGAGCTTGCCGAGAGTGTGCATATCAACATCAGCCAAAATAACCGAAGAGTGCATTTCACAACCCTTAAGTCCCTGCAAAGCCTGCATTGCCTTTTCTGCTGTTGGGTTTGTTGCCGCAGAAATTGAAAGTGCAATTAAAACTTCGTCAGTGTGAAGAAGTGGGTTTCTGTTTCCAAGGTGGTTAACCTTTAAGTCTTGAATTGGCTCAATAACAATAGGGGATACTAAGTCAATATCAGCACTAATTCCTGCAATCTTTTTAAGTGCATTAAGAAGAGCCGCTGAAGATGCACCAAGAAGTGAAGAAGTCTTACCAACAACTACTGTGCCGTCATTAAGCTCAATAGCAGCAGCCGGGGCTGAAGTTTCTTCTGCCTTTTTAAGTGCTGGCTCAACGCATTTTCTGTATTCAGGTGTAATTTCAAGCTGTTTCATTAAAAGGTCAAGGTTGTTGATTTCGTTTGCAACCTTTTCGCCATTTTTCTTCTTAACAAGTGCTTTGTAATATCTACGAATAACCTCTTGCTTTGAAGCCTCTTTAGTAGCTTCATCATCAAAAATACAGTTACCTGCCATGTTAACACCCATGTCAGTAGGTGATTTGTATGGAGAACCGCCGTAAATCTTTTCGAAGATTGCATTAAGAACAGGGAAAATTTCAATATCTCTGTTGTAGTTAACTGTAGTTTCGCCATAAGCCTCAAGGTCGAATGGGTCAATCATATTAACATCGTTAAGGTCAGTTGTAGCTGCTTCATAAGCAAGGTTAACAGGGTGCTTAAGTGGTAAATTCCAAATTGGGAATGTTTCAA
>JAZUGZ010000134.1:0-5789 GCA_045641425.1 Candidatus Fimenecus sp. | reverse complement strand
AGATTAAACACTATCGCAAGTGGCGAAGGTTGGATTTTATGTGATGACGGAACTTTGTATATAAATGGCGAAGTTACTAACAACAGTACATTAGCTTCTGATGAAACTCCTTGGAGAAGCTATAAAAATCAAATTACTTCTGTTGTTACATTACCTGGAGCTAAAGTCAATAATGGTGCATTTTTATTTGCATATTGCTCTAATTTAGCCGAAGTAGATTTAAGTGAATTAGATACCTTTGATGTTACAAGCATGCGTAGTATGTTCCAGGATTGTAGTAGCTTAACTTCTCTTGATTTAAGCTATTTTGAAACAACAAATGTTACAAACATGGCATTTATGTTTAATGGTTGTAGTTCACTTGAAGAGCTTAATGTTAAGCATTTAAATACAGCTAATGTAACAAATTTCAACTATATGTTTAATGATTGTAGTAGTCTTACTTCACTTAATACTAAAGGATTTATAACTTCAAGTGCCCTGTATATGGCAAATATGTTTGCAGGTTGTAGTAGCCTTGAATCACTTGACTTATACAGCTTTGACACATCAAATGTAACATCAATGAATGGTATGTTCAATGGTTGTAGCTCAGTTTATATTCTTGATTTAAGTGGCTTTGATTTTAGCAAGGTAACTTATGCTAATGATATGTTTACTGGCTGTAACAGTCTTAATGAGCTTGACATAAACGGAGACATAATCAAAAAGGTTGCAAGCCAGTTAATGAGCATTTCTTTAGCTTGGTTTAATGCAACAGATGGTTTAACTTATTCAGACGAAGAGTCTTTGAAAACAATTACCGGAGATGTTGTACTTGCTACAATAGGTATTGTTGATAGTGGCGATGGCTGGGCATTAGATGAGCTTGGTAACCTTTTCATTACTGGTGCTGTATCTAACCCAACAAGCTCTTCAGATAATGTACCATGGAAAAACTACAGAAACGATATTAAAACAGTTACCGCAAAGCCTGGTGCTTCTATTGATAACGGACGACTTCTTTTCTATAACTGCACAAACTTAAAAACTGCGAATTTAACAGAGCTTGATATTTCAGGTGCATCAAGCATAGTAAATATGTTCTATAAGTGTACTTCACTTATTACATTATCTGCAAATCCTGCAATTTTCTCTGCAACAGCAACACAGCTTATTGCGATTGCTCCTGACTGGGTAAATACTACAACTGGTACTGTTTATTCATCAGCTAACGACATTAAAGCAATTACTTCAAATGCAACAATTGAAAAGGTTGCAAGGGGCGAGGGTTGGTATTTAGACACAGCAGGTGTATTACACATTACTGGTGCTGTTACAAACCCAAGCACTTATGAAGACGAAACACCTTGGAAAGATTCTAAAAACAAAATTGTTTCTGTTGTTACACAAACTGGTGCATCACTTGATAAAGCAGACTATTTGTTTATGAATTGTCCGAATTTAGTTACAGTAGATTTAAGCAAATTAAATACATCTACTGTAAGAACATTCTATTACACATTTACAAACTGTCCAAAGCTTAAAACAGTTAACTTTGGTAGCATTAACACTTCAAATGTTCTTACAATGGAAAGTATGTTCCAAAATTGTAGTAGCCTTGAGAGTATTGATTTAAGCAGAATTAACACATCAAAGGTATGGAACTTTATATCAATGTTTGATGGTTGTAGTAGCCTTAAATCAGCAGATTTAGGCGATAACTTTGTTACATCTGCCGCAACTTACTTGGGCGACATGTTTAATGGATGCAGTAGCCTTGAAGAAATTGATGTTAGCTCATTTGACACTTCAAATGTTACCAGTATGGTTAATATGTTCAACGGTTGTAGTAGCTTAACAAACCTTGATTTAAGTGATTGGAATGTTAGTAAGGTAACTGTTAATAGCTCATATAACTATATGCTCGGCATAATTGAGGGCTGTACTTCACTTGAAACATTCGGTGCAAATCACGACCTTCTTAACAAAATGGCTGATGACATTATTGCAATTCATAGAGCTTGGGCAAACGAAGCAACTGGCACAGTTTACACCACAGCTTCAGGGCTTAAATCATTACAAGGCAAGGTTTACCTCATTAGAACAATCTTGATGGGCGACGTTGATCTTAATGGTGTTATCAATTCAAGCGACTATGCAATGCTTCTCTCTTATGTACAGTGTAATGTTTCACTTAATGATGAGCAAAAGCTAGCTTCTGATTTTAATGGAGATACAGCAATTGATGCGTTTGATGTAATAGTGCTTGACCTTTACCTCAATGGTGTTTGCGATATCAACGGAAATTACCTTTAATTTATAATCCAATATCCGATTTTCGGTTTACCCAAAAACAGGCAAGAAGTTTTATGCTTTCTGCCTGTTTTTTACTGTCCAAATTTTCGTACAGTTGCTTTGGTATAATATGTTTGTAAAGAAATACTTGTAATAAAGCAAATAGTATGCTTAAATGCAACAACGAAAGGAGGGCACACAATATGCCAAAGAAGAAAACAAGAAAAATTAGAGCATTGACAATAGACGAACAGCGAAAGCTAATAACAGCTATCAATAATGAGCCAACTCAATATGGCCATCAAATGCTCATATCAATGTTCACGGGTATGCGAATGGGTGAAATCAATGCATTAACTTTTGATGACATAAACACCACATTTAACTTTATCAATATTGATAAAACCACATCAAGAGATATGAATGGTAAAGCTAAAGTAGGTAGTGGTCCTAAAACTGATACAGGCGAGCGAACAGTTCCAATTAACTCAATGGTGAAACCTATTATTGATGAGATATTAGATTTTTATGAGCCTTGCAAAGATAACCTTTTGTTCCACAGTTCTGTTGGTGGACTCATTAGTACAAATTTAGTAAATGGCGAATTCAAAAAGCTTATGAATAAATACCGAATTCAAGATTTGTCATTAAAAGGGGATGTAACTTTACATAGTTTAAGACACACCTATGCTACTCGTTGCATTGAGTCTGGAATGCCACCAAAGGTTTTGCAGAAGCTATTAGGTCATAAGGATATTACAATTACTCTTGATACCTATTCTGATGTCTTTGAAAACTTCCAAACTGAAAGTATTGAGAAGTCAGACAAGTATATGAAAAACCTTGGACTTGAAATTTTAGCTTAAATATTAAAAAGAAAAGGTGGGGGTAACCTCACCTTTATTCTTTCTATTCTTTGTTTATGCAGGTAATGTGTTACTCTTTAGGAGCAGAAAAACAATAATTATAAAAAATGCGTGTTATGTACAAGTGAATCTGCAACGAATTTTGCAACAAAAGTAAACAAATTCCTAAACAGCGTGCATATTCTTTGCAAAGATAAAGCACCAGCACCAAAAAAGAGGCTTTTTTGAGCCTCTTTTTTATTGCTCTATTTATATGATAAAATCAAATCAAACTGGGTTTGGGCTGTGCCCATATTTTATAAAAAGCGTTGGCAGGACAGCCAAACGCTCTGCTTCAAGTGTATTGATTAGTCCGAAAATTCGGACAGTACATATTCCGTGAATATTTAGCATCAAAAGTAGCAAAAAATAATAGACATCAGTCGAATTTTGTGGTAACATTAGTATGTGTAAATAAAACTAATTTTGTGGTGCAATATGGAGAATAAAACTACTATAATCGCCTTAGTTGGTAAGGGTGGTGTTGGCAAAACATCACTTTCTGCTATTATGGTAAGGCTTTTGTCAAAAAGCTATCCTGACAAAAGAATATTAGCGATTGATGCTGACCCGGCTGTTGGCCTTGCAACAGCACTTGGAGTTGATGTTACATCAACTGTTGATGATATTCGTAAATCATTTGTACAAACTGCAGAGTCAGGCGACACCAAAACAGCCATTGAATTACTTGGCGAAGCAAAATACCAAATGCTAGATGCACTTGTTGAGTTCGACAATATCTCGTTTTTGGCTATCGGAAGGCCCGAGGGTGCTGGTTGTTACTGTAAAGTCAATTCTTATTTGAAGGAAATTATTGGCCGAATTGCCGATAATTTTGATTATGTTGTAATTGATGGCGAGGCTGGTATTGAGCAGGTAAATAGGCGAGTTATGGAAAAAGTAACTCATTTAATTTTAGTGTCAGATGCGAGCCGTAAAGGACTCGGCGTAGTGAAGACTATTCACTCTCTTGCAAAAGAAATTGTTATGTTTGAAAAAGCTGGTCTTATAGTGAATCGTATGCCTGATATGGATTTAGTTAATGAATTGGATTCAGGGGATATTGACCTTTTAACTTGTATCCCTGATGATAAGGCTATGACCATGAGTGATATGCAAGGCGACAATGTATTTAATTTAGACGAAAACTCAAATATTATTCAAGGTGCTAAAACTGCACTTGTTAATATAGGAATTCTACAGTAGGTAAGGGGAGTAAAATGAAAGACTTAAAAAATCTCTATTATTTTGAGAGACTGTTAGACGATGCTGACAACGATCTTGTTCGTAAGGCACAGGAAGACGGTAGAAAGTGCATTGGTACACTTTGCTACCAAACTCCTGAAGTGCTTATGGATTTAGATGGTGTATTCCCAGTTAGACTTAGGGCGCCAAGATCTGGCTCTTTGGAAATGAGTACATATTACATGACAAGTTTCCTTTGTGAGTATTCAAGAGCAATTTTGGAGCGTGCTATTGAGGGTGGTTATAGATTTTTGGATGGTGTAATTGCACCTGACGGATGTACTATGATTAACCGTTGTGTCGAGAATATGGAACTACTTAATACAATTGACAAAGACGGATTTTTCTACAAATATCTTGAAGTGCCAATGAAATGTGACGACAACGCATTAAGTTTATATGTTTCTGAATGTAGAAAAAAGATTCTTAATGTTTTAACCAAAGAATTTGGTGTAGATACATCTGATGAAGCTTTGATTAAAGCTGTTGAGCGTCATAATAAAATCTGTAAGCTCATTACAGAAATTGGCAACTTTAGAAAAGAAGATAATCCTCGCATTACGGGTTATGAATTTCATATTATTTGTATGGCTACTTATGTTTGCCCTAAAGATATGTTAATTGAAAAGTTAGAAGAAACTTTAGAGGACCTTAAAACAAGAGAGCCAGATGCAAAATCTCCATATCGTGCAAGAGTTGCGGTTGTTGGCTCTGAAATTGACGATGTTGATATGATTAAACTTATTGAGGATTCTGGTGCTTTAGTTGTAGCTGACAGATTCTGCTATGGCTCACTTCCAGGCCGAGAAGAAATTAAGCTTAACAATACTGAAGATGTTTTAACACAAATTTGTCGCCATTATATGGAGGCTAACCAGTGCCCAAGACACATGAATATGGCAAAAGTAAATGGCCGTAAAGATTATGTCAACAAAATTGCACAAGAGTACAAAGCAGAGGGTATTATTTATGAGCAGATTAAATTCTGCGACCCTTGGGCTTATGAGCGAGTAACTGGTGCTTACATAATGCGTGAAGAGTTTGGTTACCCAGTTTTAACTATTGATAGACCATACGCTATTGGCAATTCAGGTCAGATGAGAACAAGAATTCAGGCTTTTGTTGAGAGTATGGAATTAAAAAGATTACAAGGAGGTAAAGCATAATGGGAAAAGCAGTTGGTAGCGAGAAGCTTGGCAATCTTTATTCTCGTGGTAAGGTTCGTAAACGCCGTGAATGGCGTGGATTTCGCGACACATTATACGATTATACTCGTTGGTTAAAAATTATGTGGATGCTCCTTAAATTCATGATGCACCCTCATAATGTAAAAGGATTTTTCCGTTATCGTTGGATGCTTAA
>JAZUGZ010000133.1:0-12703 GCA_045641425.1 Candidatus Fimenecus sp. | reverse complement strand
CTTAAAAACTGTGTAATTTTAAGGCCCGTTGCTTCAGCTACAATTTTACCAGTAGTACCTGTTGCACAAAGATTGTGTCTTGAAAGAATACCACAATAAGCTATGCAAAACTGTGTCATCAATTCTTTTTTAGAATCGTGCGCCATAAGTGCAATATTCATAAATTCTGCTCCCCCTTTGTTAAGCGAAATAAATTTTCATAAAAATATAAACCTATACAATATAAATAATACCAAAAAAATTATGGTTTTTCAATAGTTTCAGAAATAAAGTTTAACATCTTTTCCACAAATTCTGCCAGCAACATTAGAAAATGCATCGTTGCAAGCCTCTGAAAGAGCTATTTCTTTAACATTTGCAATTGTAAGTGCTCTTTCTTCTGGAATAACGCCTAAAAGCTGAAGATAAGTCTTGTCAATTGCTGTGTCAATATTTCTTTGTTTGCCTTTTTTCATAAGACGAATATTTACCTTGTTAAGCAAGAGTTTCATTTTACTGTCGTCAATTCCATTTTTTGAAAGAGTTTCCCCTGCTATGTAAGCTGCTCTAAGACTAATGTCGTCAGGTGTTGCTACGATTATATTTTCATCTGCCGAATTAGCATAGATTAAAGTAATCTCGCTAAGACCTGCGGGTGAGTCAATCAAAATGTAATCATACGAGTCTTTGTAAGGGCATAAAAAGCTTTCAAAGTTCTCTTTGGTAAATGACTCGGGTAGTGAAATAGGAGCAGCCAGCAAATGAAGATTGTCCGAATAAAAAAGCCTTGCCTTTTCAGCTTTACAACGGTTACAAATAATATCTGACCAGTCAAATACCACCATACTGTCAAGCCCTAAAAGCATATCAAGTGAACGAAGCGAAATGTCGCCGTCAATTAAAAGCACCTTTTTATTTTTTGAAAGAATTTTACCAATATTCGCACAAAAAGTTGATTTACCAACTCCGCCTTTACCTGAAAGAACGGTAATTACCTTAGCCATAGACTCACCTCAATTCATTTTATTTTACCACAAAAAAGCCCTTTATAAAAGTGTTTTTTGAAAAATTGCAAATAAATACAGTATTCGATTTTTTGTGTCAAAATGTTGCCTCTCTCTTTCGGCAAAAAATTAAAGCTGGTACAAGTATAATTATGGATACAAAGAAAGTTGGTGAAAAAATGGACGACCGAAAAATTGAATTTTCAGGCGAAGAAACTATTAGACTTCCTGAATTCATTAAAGGTGCTGTTTTACAGGGTGCATTTTTTGGTGTATCGGCACTTTTGGCTTCAGGAGAAAGTGAAATTATTTCGCCCCTTGCTCTGTCTTTCGTTGCAGGGTGTAGCAGAAAATATTTACTATTTTCTTCACTTGGCAGCATGTTTGGTTACTTAGTTTCAGGGGAATATGTTAACTCGTTTCGATTTGTAATGGCAACATTTATAGTTTATATACTTAAAGCATATTTACATACATTCAAAACAAAACGGAACAGTTTAATTTTGCCGTCACTAATATCTGCCTTTTCGGTTGCTTCTACTGGTGCCGCAGTTATGATTATATCGCCATTTGACTGGGCTTTTTTGTTTTCTTGCATTGCAGGTAGCATTACATCATTTGGCGGAGCATACTTTTTCTCTGTTTCAAACCATGCTGTTGGTAAAATTTTGGACAAGTCCCAAATTCTGCCCAAAGATTTAACCGCAATTTCAGTTTCAGCAATTATTATTCTTTCATCACTCACAAAAATAAGTGTTATGAATGTTTCGGTTGGTGGAATTGCGGCTTCCCTTTGCATTATTGCATTTTCATATATTTTTCATGAAAGCGGTGGTGCACTTACTGGCATTGGTGGTAGCCTTGGCACATTTCTTTTAAGCGGAAACCCATTAAGCTTTTCATTTTGCATATCTGGTCTTTTTGCGGGTTTGTTTTCATATTCAGGCAAGCTTTTGTGTGCAATGGCTTATATTTTTGCTTATGGAGCGTCTTTCGTTTACCTTGGCGGAGAAAAAACAACTATTTCATTTTTAATTGAATGTGCAATATCGTCAGTTATTTTTATTATAATCCCTCAAAAAAAGTTGACCGAGCTTAAAAATGCTTTATCTGTAAAGTCTGCCGACAGTGAAGATAGTCTATTTATAAAACAAAAGCTAACACTTATGCGTGATGCTTTAGAAGACACTAAAGCTACTGTTTCAAAGGTGTCTGAAATGTTAAACAAAAAAGCCCCTGCAGACACCGCCGGAGTTTATCTTCGCGTGAGAGATACAATTTGCTCTGGTTGTGGAAATTACAGGGCTTGTTGGGGGCACGACTTACCTTTAACAGTTGAAGGCTTTGACGAAATGTTAGAAAGCATAAGACGACTTGGAACAATTACTCCGTCAGCTACACCAACACAAATTTCATCGAAATGTATCAGAATTATGTCACTTTGTGACTGCTTTAATAAAAGCTATTCGTCATATTCTGCACGATTTGCAACTGAAGGGAGAATTAACGAGATGAGAAAAATTACAAGCGACCAATATGACAGCTTTTGTCTTATGATTGATGATATATTAACTGAAGGAGAGTCGCTTCGGCACAATGTTCCAAGCTTTAGCTCTGCTGTTGCAAATGCAATTGAAAACCTTGGAATCAATGGCACTGTAATGTATAGCGAAAATGAAAACGGAAAAGCCTTTGTTAACATTGAATTACCAAATAACACATTAACATCAAGTGAAAATATTACCGAGTGTGTTAGTAATTCTATTGGCAAAAATCTTGCTCTGCCTGTGACTGTAAATGGTCAAAATAGTAAAATGATGTTCTTTTGGGAAGAAACATCGATTGATGCAAAATGCGAATATTTTCAAATATCTGCTGACACAGGCGACATTTGTGGCGACTGCTTTGATGCGTTTTATGACGGCCACGGCTCATTTGTTGCTATACTTAGCGACGGAATGGGAACTGGCTCGCGAGCGGCGGTTGACTCAACCTTGGCACTCAGCCTTCTTTCAAGACTAATTTTAGCTGGGTTTTCATTTCCTTGTGCTATGAAGCTTGTAAATTCTGCTTTGCTTATTAAAAGTCGTGAAGAATCCCTTGCAACACTTGATGTGTTAAAGCTTGATTTATATACAGGTAAGTCTAAAATTTACAAGGCAGGCGGGGCTATTTCACTAATAAAGCGAAAAGGTAAAGTTACTGAAATAAAACGCTCGGCTATGCCATTTGGAATATTGCGTGAAGCACAGTTTGGATCACTTTCAGGCACGCTTTACAAAGGCGACACAATAGTTTTAATGTCAGACGGAGCGGCAGATATTGCATTAAATGAAATCAAAGCAGAGCTTGGGCGAACAACTGAATTTGACGGACTTTCAGAAAAGCTTTGTCAAATTGCAAAGTCAAAAAGTCCTCAAAAAAGTGATGATATTACCGTTGCTGTAATAAAAATTATATAGAAAAAGCGGTGGCAAAAACCACCGCTTTAATTTTTGTTATTTAATTTAATTAGTCCTCAAGACTTTTAATAACATTTTCGAACTGCTTTTCTTCACAAAGCTCAATTGCACCCTTGTCAACAAGGTTTGCATTTGCAGGGTTAATTGGAAGCTTTGCAAGAACTGGAATTCCCATTTCGCTGGCTACTTCGTCAAGCTTGCTTTCGCCAAAAATGCTATGCTTTTTGCCACAGTCTGGGCATTCGTAGTAGCTCATATTTTCAACGATACCAAGAATTGGCACGTTCATCATCTTTGCCATGTTGTAAGCCTTTTTAACAATCATAGTAACAAGGTCTTGAGGAGTTGTTACAATAATAATTCCGTCAACTGGAAGGCTCTGGAAAACTGTAAGAGGAACATCGCCTGTTCCAGGAGGCATATCAACAAACATATAGTCAACATCGCCCCAAACAACTTCCTGCCAGAACTGATGAATAAGTCCTGAAATTACTGGGCCACGCCAAACTACTGGCTGGTCTTCCTTTTCAAGAAGTAAGTTAACGCTCATAACTCGTACGCCAAGCTTTGACTCTCTTGGGTAAAGACCTGTTTCGTCACCTTCAGCATTACCGTGAATACCAAATGCCTGAGGAATTGAAGGGCCAGTTACGTCAGCGTCAAGAACTGCTGCCTGCTTACCCATTGTTTGTGCTGTAACAGCGAGCATTGAAGTAACAAGGCTTTTACCAACGCCACCTTTACCGCTTACAACACCAATTACTTTTTTAACACTACTCATTTCATTGAGTGGAATTCTTAAATCTTCTTTTTTGCTTTCGCAGCTTTCTGAACAGCTACCGCAATTTCCATTACATGCCATAGTATATACTCCTTTATTTTCCTACACAAAAATGTGCAAATATTTCATTAACAACTGACTCAGTTGCTCTTTCGCCTGTTAATACAAGTAAATTTTCAATAGCCGAGTCAAGACAAACTGTAACCGCGTCCATTGTAAGACCTATTGAGAGTGCATTTTTAGCGTCAGTAAGTGCTTCGAGTGCCTTTCGGCAACACTCAAACTGTCGCTCATTTATAACTGTCGCCGCACTTGTATCAAATTCAGCTGTGCCAAGTAGGTCTGCCACTGCCCTTTCAAGCTCATCTTTACCCTTGCCAGTTTTAGCTGAGATAAAAATTAACTTAGAAAAAGTTTCTTCTAATTCTGCTGATAGATAATTTTCAACTAAATCGGTTTTATTAACAATTCCAATAGCATTTCTACCTTTACAAAGCTCAATAAGCTTGCGGTCATTTTCATCAATTTCCCTTGTTGCATCAAATACCGCAAGAATAAGTTGTGCATTTTGAAGCCTTTTAATAGCTCTGTCAACGCCAATGCTTTCAACTGTGTCATCTGTTTCGTGAACACCGGCTGTGTCTGAAAGATGAAGCACAATGCCACCAAGGGTTACAGTATCTTCAACAATATCTCTTGTAGTACCTGCAATTTCGGTAACTATTGACCTTTCTGTACCTGAAAGCAAGTTCATAAGTGTTGATTTACCAACATTTGGTCTGCCAACTATTGCAGTGTCAACACCCTCCATAATAATCTTGCCCGTGTCATAGTTATTTATTAACTTAGATAATTTTTCTATGCTTTCGTCAATATCTCCGCCAAGATTTTCTGCTGATAATTCTTCAATTTCTTCATAAGGATAATCAACCCAAGCAGAAAGAAGTGCCATATCGTAAAGCAATTTATCAGATATTGCTTTAATTTCTCTGAAAAGTCCGCCCTCTAAAATGCCAAGAGCAATTTTTTCAGCCTCTGCACCTTGAGCTGAGATAATATTCATAACAGACTCAGCGCCAGTTAAGTCCATTTTGCCATTTAGGAAAGCTCTTTTTGTAAATTCGCCTGGCTCAGCAGGAACTGCCCCAGCCGAAAGAACCGCACGCAAAACTCTTTTTGTAACATAAAGCCCACCGTGGCAAGAAATTTCAACAACATCTTCGCCAGTATAGCTTTTTGGCGCTCTAAAAAGAAGTGCAACAGAAGTGTCAAGTGCTTCATTACTGTCATACACCTTGCCATAAAGTGCTGAGTATCCTGAAATATCGGCAATCTTTTTGCCATTTAGTGAACTGAATACCTTGTCTGCAATTGTAATAGCATCTTCGCCAGAAATACGCACAATACCAATACCACCAGCAGCCATGCCAGTTGAAATTGCCGCAATAGTACTCAATTCTAACACTCCCTTACTGTTTATTTTCTCGTAATTTTTTGAAAAAGTCTGTTAATATAGCAGAACACTCATTTTGTAAAACGCCGCCTTCAAATAAAGGCTTATGAGTAAAGTCTGCTTCAAATAAGTTTATTTTTGAGCCAACTGCTCCATTTTTTTGGTCGTACGCTCCGAAATAAACATTTTTTATTCTTGAATTTATTATTGCTCCCGCACACATTGGACACGGCTCTAAAGTGACATATAAATCACACTTCCAAAGTCGCCAACCACCAAGATTTGTGCAAGCGTTATTTATAGCTTCAATTTCGGCGTGATGAAGAGCATTTTTTTGGGTTTCTCGTCTATTTCTGCCCTCGCCAACAATTTCTCCGTCGCAAACTACAACAGCACCAACCGGTACTTCGCCCTCATCTGCACTAATCTTTGCAAGCGAAAGAGCATATTTCATAAAATCTTCTTTTTCCATAAATACATTAATCTGCAAAACTTACGCTTGTTGCAGTAATAATAAGCATAAAGATTATTGCAATAATCATAGTTGGGTTAATTAAAACAGCCCCAACCTTTTGTCTTAATTTAAGACTTGTTACGCCCTTTTGAAGTTTAACCTTGTAATTCATACGTGAATACATTGTTCCACCTATTA
Source organism: Candidatus Fimenecus sp. (assembly GCA_045641425.1). Classification (GTDB taxonomy): domain Bacteria; phylum Bacillota; class Clostridia; order Oscillospirales; family Acutalibacteraceae; genus Fimenecus. The sequence continues at coordinate 6,372 of JAZUGZ010000133.1, read as the reverse complement.
AACCAACAATTACAAACAAACCAAGCAATGCCAAAACGAAAATATTTGACACTTTTTCGCTGAAATTCTCTGATACAATTAACTGGCTAACAGAGAACATATTGTTAATAAAATGAAGAACAATTGACGGCCAAAGGCTACCTGTTATAACACAAACATAACCAAAATAAATGCCTGCAACCATTGTGTATGGAATTTGTACCATATTACCGTGTAAAATTGAAAATACAAATGCTGACATAAAAATTGCAAAGCCGTCGCCATACCTACGAAGTGGCTGAAGAACTACTCCGCGAATGCAAAACTCTTCAATAACTGCTGGAATTATTGCTATTGAAAAAGTTAATGCAATTGAGCCACCAACACCATTAACCGTTAAATCTTCAAGTCCGCTTTCAAATGTTAAACCTACTGCTTCTTGAAAGCTATAAGAAATTAAGTTAATAATAAGTGTAGAGATAAGCACAATTGGTACCATCGTCATTACAAGGTAAATAGATGCTTTTCTATTATATGATGTGCCATAAGGCAAAACGCCAGTATATTTTTTTGATTTAAGAATTAAATGTGAAATCAAAAATGGACCACCAAGAATAAATACAGAAGCCATTCCCTCAAACGCATATTGGCCTGTTGAGTCATCAAGCAAAAGCCCTACCGATGGAAGAAATGCTGAAATTGCGCTTATTATAGCAACAATTACAACTGACAAAACAATATAAAGAATAATTGAAAGTCCAAAAGAAAAACCCATTGTTGAAAGGATTTTTTTGTGCTTTTTCTTCTCTGCCTTTTGAATTTCATCAGGGCTTGGTGGTAATGGTGCTGAATAAACAGGAACATAACCAGGAACTGCCTGTTGCGGTACATTTGGCATATTAGGGTAAACGGGCATGCCATTTGGCTGCCCGAAGTTACCATTTTGTGTGTAGTTTTGATTATTGTTAGGATTGTAATCCATTTACAAGAACTCCTTAGTTACCTTTGTCCTCTGTAACATAGCCACCCATAATTGTAATAGCTGTTTTACGGTTTTCAGGAAGAGTAATATTTGTTTGACCATAAAGCTCCATTTGAAGCTTTTGTGCAGCAAGCGGATAGTCAACAACCCAAATCCAAGCTGAACCAGAATAGCCATATCGTGCATCAGCCGTTGGCATTGTTCTTTGAGTTATTTCATAGCCTGCCCAATTATTTGTAATTGCTGATGTTGCATAGCTTACAATAGCTTTTTTGCCAAATGATGTACGAACATTAGCAAGAACTGTGTCAAGAATTTCATTAATTTGTGAAAGTGATGCTGTTTTACACTTACCAATAAGTGCATTTACAACCTGACGCTGATTTGCTGTTCTTGAAACGTCGCCGTCTGCATAAAGCTTTCTAACTCGGCAGAATGCAAGTGCCTGTTTACCATCAAGGTGAGCTGGTGAACCAGACGGAATTTTAAGAGAAGCACCAATTCCTGATGGAACATTAACGTCAACACCACCAACAATGTCAATGCACTGAATAAATGAGTCAAAGTCAACCATTACATAACCATCAATTTCAATTTTATAGTCATTTTCAATTGTTTCAACAAGATAAGCTGGGCCACCGTTTGCACAAGCAGCATTAAGCTTTGAAAATCTGTCAAAGCCTGTCATATAAGTGTAGCTGTCACGCATAAATGAAACAAGCTTAACTGTTTTTTGCTTTGTGTTAATTGAAACAAGCATCATAACGTCTGTGTTACCATTTTCCATAACATCTGAACGACCTGGTTCAACCGCTGAAGCGTCACTACCAATAAGCAAAACGTTAAGAACGTTTTTGTCACTCATTTTTGGTGCATCAGAATTTAACGCCCATTTTTTAAGAATCTCTTGGAAGTCACTACCTGAAACATCGCCAATTTCGCCAAGATCAACGTCATCATCAACAAATGACTGGTCAGAATTGATTGTATAATCAAGCCCACCGTCATAATTGATAAGACCTAATTTATGGTTAATGAAAATAATTATAGGTATTAAGAATAAAAGGAAAATTAAGAGAATAATTAAAATTATTTTCTTTTTACGTTTCTTTTTGTCCTCTGGTGTTTCTGGGGTTTCAGGAGTTTCTTCGGCATTTACCTCAACATCCTGTAATTCTTCAATATCCTTCTCGTCTTTCATGATATTAGTCCTTTCACAAATTCACATTTTATATTATTCTTCCGTATTTTCAGGAAGTTCTTCTGCTATTTCTTCATCCTTTTCATGCTCGGCAATTGAAATTGTAACAACCTTTTCATTTTCCTTAACCTTCATAAGGATAACACCCTTTGCAGGTCTGTTACATTCACGAACTTGCTCTGCTACAAGACGAATAATAATGCCGTCTGAAGAAATCATAATGATGTCCTTGTCGTCATCAATCATATCAACAGCGCAAACCTTACCGTATTGCTCAGTATGGTAGTTAGTAAGTCCCTTACCACCACGGTTTTGAACACGGTAGTTTGAAACATCGCTTCGTCTGCCGTAACCTTTTTCGCTGACTGTAAGAACTTTACCGCTGTCAGAGAATACTATCATGCCCACAACTTCGTCGCCCTCAGAAAGTGTAATTGCCTTAACACCACGAGCAGTTCTACCAATGCAACGAGCGTCATCTTCCTTAAAGCAAATGCTCATACCATCACGAGTAGCGACCATAAGGTTTTGCTCACCGTCAGTAAGCTTAACCCAGCGAAGCTCATCGCCTTCGTCAAGGTTAATTGCAATAATGCCTGATTTTCTAATATTTTTGTAATCGTCAAGCTTTGTTCTTTTAATAACGCCACCTTTACTTGCCATACAAAGATAATATTTATCTTCTCCAAAATCAGGAACTTTAAGCATTGCAGTAACTTTTTCTTCAGTTGTAATAGGTAAAATGTTAACAATATTCATACCCTTACTGTTACGGCTTCCCTCAGGGATTTCGTAACCTTTAAGTCGATACATTTTACCTGCATCTGTGAAGAATAAAATGTAATCGTGAGAAGATGCAATAAACATTGTGTCTGCAATATCTTCTTCTCTTCTTGACATACCTTTAACACCTTTACCGCCACGATTTTGAACGGAATAAGTGTCAACCGGCTGGCGCTTAATGTAACCCATTTGAGTAAGAGTATAAACACAGTCCTCTTCAGGAATAAGGTCTTCAATATCAACCTCGCCAGCAACATTAGAGATTTCAGTTTTTCTTTCGTCACCAAACTTCTCGCCAATAGCAGAGAGTTCAGTTTTAACGATTTCCTTAATTTTTGCTTCAGAAGCGAGAATTTCAAGATACTCAGCGATTTTTGCCTTTAACTCGTCACGCTCAGCAATAATCTTTTGAATTTCAAGACCTGCAAGTTGTCCAAGCCTAAATGCTACGATAGCCGAAGCCTGTGGGTCGTCAAAGTCAAACTTTTCCATAATTGCCTGTTTAGCTTCTGACTGGCCACCCTTACAAGCGCGAATTGTTGCAATAATTTCATCAACAATATCAATAGCTCTCGCAAGACCTTCAAGAATATGCTCACGAGCCTGTGCTTTATTAAGGTCATACTGAGTTCTTCTTGTAATAATTTCACATTGGAATTTAATATATTCTTCAATAATTTCTTTAAGAGTAAGAACTTTCGGAACACCGTCAACAAGTGCAATTTGAATAATGCCATAAGAAATTTGAAGCTGTGTCATTTGGTAAAGCTTATTAAGAATTACCTGTGGGTTAGCGTCACGCTTTAACTCAATAACAATTTTAATACCACCGTCACGCTTTGAAGAATAGTCAAATATGTCTGACATACCTTCAATTTTCTTTTCTTTGTGAAGGTTTGCCATTGATTCAATAAGACGAGCTTTATTTACTTGATAAGGAAGCTCTGTAATAACGATTTGGAATCTTCCGTTTTTCTCATTTTCTACGATTTCTGCTCTACCACGAAGGGTAATTTTACCTCTACCAGTAGCATAAGCAGCACGAATACCCGCTCTGCCCATAATAATACCATCAGTTGGGAAGTCAGGGCCTTTAACATGCTCCATAATGTCTTCAAGTGAAGCATCTGGATTGTCAATTACACAGCAAATACCATCAATAATTTCGCCCATATTGTGTGGTGGGATATTAGTAGCCATACCAACTGCGATACCAGTTGAACCATTAACAAGAAGGTTAGGGTATCTTGATGGAAGTACAGTAGGCTCTTTAAGACGGTCGTCGTAGTTAGTTGTAAAATTAACTGTTTCTTTATCAATGTCAGTAAGCATTTCAAGAGCGATTTTACTCATTCTTGACTCAGTATAACGGTAAGCAGCAGGTGGGTCACCGTCAATAGAACCAAAGTTACCGTGACCGTCAACAAGAGTGTATCTCATTGAGAAATCCTGAGCAAGTCTTACCATTGCATCGTAAACTGATGCGTCGCCGTGTGGGTGGTAACGACCAAGAACTGAACCAACTGTATCGGCACACTTACGATATGCTTTATCAGGGTAAAGTCCATTTTCAAACATTGTATAAAGAATTCTTCTGTGAACTGGTTTCAAACCATCACGAACATCCGGAAGAGCACGGTCTGTAATAACAGACATTGAATAATCAAGGAAAGAATTTCTCATTTCCTTATTGATTTCAACATTTATAATGTTTTGTGCTTCAAGCGGAACATAATCACCTAAATTGTGATTTGTACTTTTATTTGTTGCCATTTTCTTACCTCTTTAACTTATATATCAAGGTTCTTAACATATTTTGCATTTTTCTCAATAAATTCTCTTCTTGGCTCAACCTTGTCGCCCATAAGAATTGAGAATGTTTCATCTGCTTCCATTGCATCTTCAATAGTAACACGAAGCATCATACGAGTAGCTGGGTCCATTGTTGTTTCCCAAAGCTGTTCTGGGTCCATTTCACCAAGACCTTTGTATCGCTGAACATCACAGCTTCCACCAAATTCTTCAATGAGTCTGTCACGCTCTTCATCTGAATAAGCATATTCATGACGCTTACCCTTTGAAAGCTTGAAAAGTGGTGGTTGAGCAATGTAAATATAGCCTTCATCAATAAGCGGACGCATATATCTGAAGAAGAATGTTAAAAGAAGTGTTCTAATGTGCTGACCGTCAACGTCGGCATCGGCCATAATTACGATTTTGTGGTATCTAATCTTGTTAATATCAAATTCTTCGCCAATACCAGTACCAAGAGCCAACACAACTGGAGTTAACTTGTCATTACCAATAACTTTGTCAATTCTTGCCTTTTCAACGTTGAGCATTTTACCCCAAAGTGGAAGAATTGCTTGAATTCTGTTATCTCTACCCTCTTTTGCAGAGCCGCCCGCAGAGTCACCCTCGACTATGAAAAGCTCTGTATTTTCAGGGTTTTTATCAATACAGTCAGCAAGTTTACCAGGGAGTGAACCACCCTCAAATGCAGACTTTCTTCTTGCATTATCTCTTGCTTTTCTTGCAGCCTCACGAGCACGAGAAGCATCAAGAGCCTTTGAGAAAATCATTTTAGCAACTTGTGGATTTTCTTCAAAGTAAGTCATCATTTTTTCGTAAAGCATCTTGTTAACAAGTGTTTTCATTTCTGTGTTACCAAGCTTACCTTTAGTCTGACCTTCAAACTCAGCTTCAGTAAGCTTAACACTAATAACAACTGTTAAGCCTTCACGAACATCATCACCTGAAAGGTTTTTGTCATTATCTTTAAGTAATTTGAATTTTCTGCCGTAATCATTAAAGACTTTTGTAAGAGCTGTCTTAAAGCCATCTTCATGAGTACCGCCGTCTATTGTACGAACATTATTAGCAAAGGAAAGAATGATTTCATTAAATCCGTCGTTGTAAGAAATTGCAACTTCTGCACTTCTATCCCCTTGAACAGTTGAAAAATGAAGAATATCATCATGAACTGGAGAAAGACCACGAGAAGTATTGATGAAATCTACGAATGAGCGAATACCACCCTCATAACAATAAACTTCTTCAATAATATTTTCTTCGTCACGCTTGTCAGTAAGTGAAATTCTAAGACCAGCATTTAAGAATGCTTGCTCACGAAGTCTTCTCTGTAAAATTTCATATTCATAAACTGTTGTTTCAGTAAATACCTCTGGGTCAGCCTTAAATCTAATTAAAGTACCAGTTTCGTTAGTATCGCCAACAATTTCAAGGTCAGTTACAATGTTACCACGCTCAAATCGTTGTTTATAAATATGACCATTTTGGCTAACTTCAACTTCAAACCACTCTGAAAGTGCGTTAACTACTGATGAACCAACACCGTGAAGACCACCGGAAACTTTATAACCGCTACCGCCGAACTTACCGCCAGCGTGAAGAACTGTTAAAACAA
>JAZUGZ010000132.1:0-1529 GCA_045641425.1 Candidatus Fimenecus sp. | reverse complement strand
AAAGGAATTAAGACCCCCTCAAAAGTCACTAAATTCATTAAATTCCCTCCAACTGAATTTATCCTTTTTATGCTATGATAATATTTACGATTTTGCTACTTCAAAAAGTTAACGGTTAAAATAACCGCACTTGTGAGTATAAGTACAATTCCCACAACTCTGTTAAGAGTTTTAGTGTTTGATTTATTAGCAATTTTAGACGCAATTTGTGCCCAAATAAATGTAAATAAAATACAGAGAAGTAAAATTGTAATATCAGTCATTTCCCCAATTGCGAAGTGGGAAACCGAGCCGGTTAAAGCTGTGAAAGCCATAATAAAAACACTTGTGCCAACTGCTGTGTGTAATTCGTATCCAAGGAATGTTGTAAGTACAAATAACATCATCATTCCGCCACCGGCACCAATAAATCCACAAATAAAGCCTATCATTATTCCGCCAATAATGGCCCTTATAATTTTACCTTTTTTAGAGATAGCGTTCATTTGCTCTTTGGTAGTCATAACGGGTTTAAGCAAAAATCGAAGTCCAATAATAATCATTGAAATTTGCATGGTGTTACCCATAGCCCTTGGTGGCATGAGCTTAGCTACAAAACTTCCCACAATGGTCATAATAAGTACACACACCATCATTATAATGCCATTTTTAATGTCAATGTTTTTACTCTTTTTATAGTTGTAAGAACTAACAAGACTGGCAAGCACATCACTTGCAAGGCCCACACCAACCGCTTCGTAAGGGGAAACACCTAAAAAGGTAATAAGCATTGGCCCTACTACTGCCGCCGCACTCATACCGGCAAAGCCAGTTCCAATTCCGGCACCAGCCCCTGCAAAAAAGCAAACTAATATTTTAATAAGTAGTTCCATTTTATCACCAACTTTTTCGATTAAATAGTTGAAAAAAATTATTATATATGATACAATGTTCGCATTGGGAATGAAGTTCTCCCAAGGGTAACCTAAACCGCTTTTTAGAGCTGATGACTTCTGCTTTTACGCAGGAGTTGTCAGCTTTTTTTGTTTCAAGGAGGCTTTTATGCTAACATCATTATCACTTATTTTTCTTGTTGGACTTTCGTTGTCGTTTATTTGCCGAAAAATCAAGCTGCCAAGAATTATTGGTATGTTAATTACAGGTATTGTGCTTGGCCCATTTGTACTTGATTTTCTTGACCCTAAAATTTTAGGAATATCGGCAGAGCTTAGACAAATTGCTTTAATTATTATTTTAATAAGAGCAGGATTGTCCCTTAGTGTTTCTGACTTAAAAAAGGTCGGCAGACCGGCTATACTAATGTCTTTTTTACCAGCCTTATTTGAAATTGTAGCTTTCTTAATTTTTGCACCATATCTTTTACATATCAGTATTTTGGAATCTGCGATTATGGGCGCGGTTCTTGGTGCAGTTTCTCCAGCTGTTGTAGTGCCACGAATGGTTCAACTGATGGATGAAGGCTATGGTACTGATAAACAAGTGCCACAGTTAATTCTCGCTGGTGCATCTCTTGATGATGTTTTTGTAAT
>JAZUGZ010000131.1:0-1938 GCA_045641425.1 Candidatus Fimenecus sp. | reverse complement strand
CAATTTCGGTTATTACTATTTCTTCATTTGGCTTGCCAAGGGCTACAATTAGCATTGGTTTAATATTCTCGGCAAAGTGTAGCTTTTCTTTCACTTCATCAGGTGAGAAATTACCTATCATACATCCGCCTAAATTTTCTTCAGTAGCGGCTAAAAGAATTGTTTGAGCCACTATACCAATATCTTTTTGATACCTTGCAAGGTTTTCTGAAATCTCGGTATCTTGACAAATTATAATAAAACCTGTTGGGCACATTCCTTCGTGTGGAAGTGTCATATTAGGGAGTGCCCTTGCCCATTTTGTCATGCTTTGAATTAAATTCACTTCGGCTTTTTCAAAGGCTATGTGGTATTTTAATGGCTGTGCATTAACACTTGAAGCGGTAAAGCGAGTTAAATCAACATACCCTAAAAGTTGCTCTTTTGTAAATTTATAAGTTTCATCAAACCCACGGTAGCTTCTATTTTTTACTACTAAATCTTTAAGCATAATTTCTCCTACCTTTTATAAAGCTCATTATTTTTCTTAATTTCATTTGCAATTATTGAAAGGTCAGTAATGTTTTCGTATTTATAATACGGTGCAGATGAATTAAGAAAGTTTAAAATTTCTGGGCAAATTTCTTTACTGATTAACCATTTCTTAAGCTTAAAATCATCACGAACCTTTTTAGTTAAATAAGATTTACCAATAAGGCTAAAGTCGTCAAGCAAAAGGAAAACCCCTTGCTGGTAGCGAATTAAATCATTCGTTGGAACGTCAATAAGTTTAGCACTTGGGGAAGTAATATCAATAAACCTTTGACCCTTAAACCTTTCAGATATTAACTTAAAATCGGTCAAAGCATCAATAGGGTTTTCAAATTCGCGTTTAGTTAAATCACGAAATAGCAAAACGCTATAATTTTCAATCCAGTTATTGGCTACCGCTAAAGATTTCGTGTAGTCATTTGGATTTTTAAGCTCTAACGTATAAATCAAAATATCTTCACTATATTCTTCCCTATCTTTAAGTGCAAAAGAAAGTGCTACCTCTAAACTTTTGGTAAAGTCAATAAGTGGGCTTACACCAAAGTAATGCTGGGCAAATGAAAGAAAATTATACATTGAGTGTGTTTGTACTGGCTCTATTATTTTTTCGTACAAATCAAAAAATCCGGATTTAACTTTGTAAAAGTCGTAAAGTGTATTAGCCGAAACTAAATTTACCTTTTTGCTATTGTCAAACAAAAACTCGCGTTTGCGATAAAGTGTTGGAAGTAGCGGGCGCGAAAGACTCGCCTTTCTTTCGCCACGATAAAAAATTTGTTTACCACTTTTGAATGGTACTAAAAGCAAATTTTCAAACTGAGTAATTGTTTCAATATATTCAACATCTGCACTGTAATCAAAGTCCAAATCATTTTCGATTTTGCTTGAAAGTTTACCCTGTGGAAATGCAGGAAAATCGGGTATTTGTGGAATATGCTTTTTCATATTTTCGCCACCATATAAATCTTGAAATTAAAGCCTATGAGTTTCCCCATAGGCCTTTATTTATGTTATTTCAATTTCCTTGATGTTAAATTCGTTACCTTTTAGAAGATAAGTATGCTCACTGCCACAATATGGGCAAATTTTAGCATATTTAACTGTTGAGTACTCACCCTTACAGTCTTCACAATAGGTTACTGCCTCAATTCGCTCAATTTTAAGCTCGCACCCCTCCATAATGTCGTGCTTGGTAACCGCCCAGTTCCAACAATGTGTAAGCAAAGATGGAACAACGGTTGAAACCTCGCCAATTTCAAGAGTTACAGACCTAACCTTTTCTGCGTCATTTTCTTTGGCAACCTCTTTAACATCATCAATTACGTAAAATACAACACCGAGTTCGTGCATATTAACTCCTTAGTGTTTGTCAGTATCTTTACCGATTGACTTACGGAATTCTTCGTA
>JAZUGZ010000130.1:0-8524 GCA_045641425.1 Candidatus Fimenecus sp. | reverse complement strand
CTTGGCCTCCGACTTAGCATCGAAAGAGTTAGCACGAGTGTCAATTCTTCTCATTTCGCCCTTTGTTCTTGACTGCATTGGGCGGTCGTCTTTTTCTTTCTTCTCTTTCTTTTCAGGTGCCTTGTCAGCCTTTTCAGGAACTTTCTTGTCAGCCTTTTTGCCGTCAGCTTTCTTTTCAGTTTTTGGCTTAGGTTCAGCTTTCTTTTCTTCCTTCTTTGGTTTTTCTTCAGGAACAGCTGAGAAGTAAGCATCAAAGTTTTCTACGCTGTGGTCTTTTGTGATAAGGTCAAAAAGAACATCAAGGTCTTTTTCTTCAATTGCTGTTGATGACTTCTTTTCGCCCTCTGTAAATTTTGCAAGTACTTCAATAATTTCCTTGCTTTGTAATTCGAAGCTTTTAGCAATATCGCTAACTTTGAATTTTTTAGTTGCAATAGCCATTATTCGTTACCTCCCGTTAAATCACGTAAAAGTGTGTCGGCAAAACCTTTGTCGTCAATTGTAAAAACCTTTGCCTTAGAGCCAATGTATGAGTAAAGCTCGTCAGATGTTAATGAAACTGTAATACATTTAATGTTTCGGTTGTCAAATGAACACTCATCTTTAATTTCTTTAACAAGTCTTTCTGAAGAGTCCTTGCAAAGAACAGTTAAACACGCTTTTCTCTTTTTAATCTGTGTAACCGCGGCGTCATGCCCTAAAGACATTTTGCCGGCTCTGCGGCACAGACCTAAGTGGCCTTTTAATTTATTATCGGTCATTATTTTTAAGTTGCTCCTCTAATTTGTCATAAACTTCACTTGGAACAGTAGTTTCAAATGCTTTGTCAATGCGTCTGTTTTTGCGAGCCATTTTTAAGCATTCAGCATTTGGACAAATATAAGCCCCTCTGCCAGCCATTTTGCCTGTAAGGTCAAGAGCAATTTCGCCATTTGCATTTTTTACAATGCGAACAAGCTCTTTTTTCTCTTTTTGCTCGCCACAGCCGTTACATTTTCTTAAAGGAATTTTTTTCTGTTTCAAAATTTTCAACTCCTAAAGCTTAGCCTTCGTAAAAACCGCTTTCAGGTTTAATGTCAATATTCCAGCCTGTAAGCTGTGCAGCAAGGCGTGCATTTTGACCCTTGTTACCAATAGCAAGTGAAAGCTGGTTGTCAGGAACTGTAACTGCACAAGATTTTTTTGACTTCTTTTCGTCAGCAACAGTTTCAAGAATTTCAACGCTTAATACGTCAGCAGGAGCTAAAGATGCTGCAATAAACTCTGCTGGGTCGTCACTATATTTAACAATATCAATCTTTTCGCCACCAAGTACGTCAACGATTTTGTTAACACGCGCACCTCTTTGACCAATGCAAGCACCAATTGGGTCAACGTCTGGGTCTTTTGAACTAACAGCCATTTTTGTACGGCTACCAGCATCACGAGAAATTGCATTGATTGTAACAATGCCGTCAAAAATTTCAGGAACTTCCTGCTCGAAAAGTCGTTTAACAAGACCAGCTTTAGCACGGGAAATAATAACTCTTGGTCCTTTTTCTGTGTCTTTAACTTCAACAACATAAACCTTAATCATTTCGCCCTCAGTAAATGTTTCACCTGGAACCTGTTCAGCTTTAGGAAGAACGGCTGAGCCATTTCCAATTTCAAGAGTTACATTACCGTTAATTGGGTCAATTCTGCTAACCTTTGCAGAAACTAAGTCTTGGCTCTTTGACTGGAATTCACGAATTACTTGACCACGTTCTGCTTCTTTAATGCCCTGACGAATAATGTGCTTTGCTGTCTGTGCTGCAATTCTGCCAAACTGCATTGTGTCAAGGTCATATTCTAAGTAATCGCCAACCTTTGGGTCGTCCATATATTCTTTAGCTTCTTCAATTGAAGCTTCAGCGTATGGGTCTAAAACATCGTCAACAATTGGCTTTCTAACATAAACACGAAAAACCTGTGTTTCTGGGTTGATGTCAGCAAAAACTACATCTGCATCATGGTAGTCTTTTTTAGTAGCTTTAACAATAGCACCTGCAATTTTTTCACAAATGTAATCTGCAGGAACGCCTTTTTCTTCTTCCATTAAAGCAACTGCCTTAAAAAATTCCTTATTCATTTTCTTCAAAACCTCCAAAATCGTCAGCCTTAATAAATGAGGCCTCTTTGTATTTTATATTCATCTCTGTTTCTTCGTCCAGAGAAATGGTTACGCTTTCTTTGTCAAAGCTTGTAAGGATTCCATTAAAATCACGAACTCCCTCATAAGCTTTAATAAGTCTAACCCAAACCTTTTCGCCAATGTAAGCTTCAAAGTGAAAGTCACGTGTAAGCTCACGCTCAAGACCAGGGGACTGAACCTGCAAATTGTAGCTTTGCTCAATTGGGTCTGCTTCATCAAGCGGGCCGTCAATAGCGTGGTGCATATTTACACAATCGTTAATATCCACACCGCCGTCTTTGTCAATGGTAATTCGTAAATACCATTTTGTGCCTTCTTTAAGGAATTTTACGTCCCAAAGAATAAGACCTAAAGAGTCAGCAATGGGTTTTGCAATGTCCCAAACAACTGCTGCTGTGTTCTTTTTCATAAATTTCTCCTTATAAATTTAAGAGAGCGGGTCGCCCCACTCTCAGTTTACGAATATTCTTACAATCGGTATAATACCATACTATTATTAATAAATCAAGTCTTTTTCCAAATTTTGTTATACTATATATAATATATAAGCACTTAAAGGTCGTCGGCGTCTTGTATTGGTTCGCCACCATCTTTTGGAGTGCCAGTGTAGCTACCGTTTATATCAGATGGAATACCATCGTCACCACTCTCTAACCACATTTTTCCAAGCTCTTTGCTAATTTTTTCCATTCTTCGTCTAGCATCAAACATTTTTTCTTTTTTTGATTTTGCTCCAAATAGCATTTTTTTATACACCTCCTCAAAATATTTTGCCCGAAAAAGCACGGATTATATTCAAGGTGTTTATTAAAAAAATAATTTCAAAAAATTTACATTAAAAAAATCAAAATAGAGTTGACATAATAAAATCCTTGTTGTATAATGACAAGGAATAAAAGTAAAGTACTTTAAGTATTTTTACGAAATGAAAGGAAAATGTATTTATGAAAAAATTACTTGCAGTTCTTCTTGCTCTTGTATTAGCTTTCTCAATGACAGCTGTTGCATTTGCAGAAGACGAAGGAACTGAAGATTATTCATTCCCAAAACCATCAGATGTTCTTTATGACGCTGGCGCAAGAACTGCTCTTAAGGAAATCCATAACAAGTATATGGTAACAGATTCTTACACTGATGAAGATACTGGTGAAGAAGTTACTGTATCATATGTTGATATGGACGACGCACAGTGGGCAGCAGAGCTTTTACTTCATTTAGACTATGCTGAACAGTTAAATGACTGGGATGAAAAGTACGGCTACACAACAACTTGGTCTGAGGCATGGCTTCAGTACTATGGTATTCAGATAGTTGAAGCTCTTGGCGGAATTACTGAAGATCCAACAGGTGCAATCACAGGCCTTTTCGGTGCTATTGGTGGAATCGCTGGTGACATCGTTGAGGGTAACATCGACTCTGACACAGCAGCAACTGTTACTGGTCAAATTGGTGGCGAAGTTGCTACTATGGTAGGCGACTTAACAGGTAAAGAAGTTGATGCTGAAACAACTCAGAAGATTCAGGACACAATCTCACAGATTGTTGGTACTGTCGGCGGTGTTGTAGCTCCTGGAGAACCAGTTGAAACAATGGAATCTGAAGAATATGCTCAGCAAATCATTGATATGATCAACGATGGTACAGAAGTTACTGATATCACATCTAAGATCTTTGATGACCTTAAAGCTGGCGTTATTTCAATTGAACAGGTTCCAGAAATCGCACAGATTATTAGCGATTCTAATGCAATTGATCCTTCACAGAACGAAACAGTTCAAGAAGTTCTTGGCTTCCTTGGTGGTATTGGCGATGTAATCGGCGGTGGCGAAGGCGATGGCTTCCAGCTTCCTGACTTTGGTGACATCTCACTTCCAATCGATCTTGGTGGTTCAGAAGGTGGCAGCTTCCTTGACACAATCCTTGGCATCATCGGTTCAATCGGTGATCTCTTCGGTGGCGGAAGCGAAGGCGGCGAAGGCGGCTCAGGTTCAGGCTCAGGTTCAGATTCTGACTGGGGCGATAGCTGGAATGATGACATTCCTGACACAGGTGATGTTTCATTCGTAGCAGTTGCAGCAGTTGCAGCAGTTGCTGGTGCAGCATTTGTTCTTACAAGAAAAAAGAGCAACGACGCTGAATAATTAAAAAACCTTTCATATTTACATATATAACGGAAGTCTTAACGGCTTCCGTTATTTTTTTGCCTTTTTCTAAAAATCTATTGACAACACTTAAAAACATTGCTACAATAATAAATGTAAACGAACATTTGTTCGGTAAAAATATCCATTGAATCGTGAATTTCGTCTAACGCCCCAAGACTTATTGCGCTCATTGGGTGTTTTTTATTTTTGTCTATTTTTTGGGAGGCATTATGTTTATTTCATCTAACGAAAACAGAATAAAAACCTTAAGCGTAAACGAATATTTCTTTTTGACTGAAAATCTTGAATTTGCTGATGAAGCAGAAATTCAAAGTGCAATGGGCTTTCTCATAACAAACAAAAAGAATAACTTAATTAAAACCGTGCAAAGCGTAATTGAAAATGAACTTGATAAAACAGAAAGAACTGTAATTAAAATGTATTTTTATGACGGACTTGACACAGCTGTAATTGCTCAAAATTGTAATATTGCTCGTTCAAGCGTTTATAGAAATATCAAAAGCGGACTCGAAAAAATTGAACATTCAATGAAATATGTTTTGCAATATGACAGTTACTTTTCTTTGCTCTCAGCTAATGAATTGAGGCAGTGCGTTAAGGGGGTACTTAATTGAGCGAAAGCAAAACATTAAAAGAGCTTGGTGAAGAGTACCTTGAATACTTAAAGCTAAATGAACAAAACGTTGCCTCGTGTAAGGCAAAACTAAAAATTGCAAAGGAAAAAGGCGATTCGTTCGCAGAATTAGAACTTCAAAAATCGCTAAAAATCCTTTACGAAATTTCAAGAGAGTTGAAAGAAAATTCAGCTCGCTTAATTAAATATTACGGCTAAATAAATACCTTAAGCATATTATGTTAATGAAGAGAGGAGTTATATTATGGAATCTTATAAGGGAATTGACATTTCTACATGGCAAAAGAATATAAACTGGGCAAAGGTAAAAAATAGCGGAATAAATTTTGTTATGATTCGTTCATCTTTTGGTGGCACAAAGGGTCAAATTGATGCAAAATTTAACACTCATTACAACAATGCCAAGGATGTTGGCTTGAATGTTGGCGCTTATCATTTTGCTTATGCCACAACAGTTGAAGAAGCAAAAGCAGAGGCTGAATATTGCCTGTCAGTAATTAAAGGCAAAAAGTTCGAATATCCAATTGCTTATGATTTAGAGGACAGCAGAATTGCAGTCCTTGGCAAAGATAAAATTTCAGAAATTGCAAAAGCCTTTTGTGAAACAATGGAAAAGAATGGTTACTATGTAATGATTTATTCTAACCTTTATTGGTTAAAGCATTATTTTACTGACGAGGTTTTAGGAAAATATGATATTTGGCTTGCACAGTGGGCTAATAAGCCTACATTTACAAAGCCTTATGGCATTTGGCAAAATTCTTCAAGCGGTGCGGTTAATGGAATTAGCGGCAAGGTTGACCTTGATGAATCTTACAAAAATTACCCGTCAATTATGAAATATAACGGCCTTAATGGCTATGGGAAAGAGGTTGAAACACCTAAGCCTAAAAAGGGCTATAAAGCAGGTCAAAAGGTCGTTTTGAAAAATGCAAAGCTGTATTCAACATCAATGACAGAACGCGTTTCAAACACTGTTTCAGGCACTTACTACCTTTATGACGGTATTTATCTTGAGGGTAGGTATAGAATCACAAATTCGCTTAAAAACGTTGAACGAGTGCCAATTTCAAAATATGTTACTGGCTTTGTTGACCGAAAAGATTTGGGGTGAAAAATTGAACGAATTTGAATCTTTAGAGATGCGCGTTTCAAAGCTTGAAGCCGAGTCAAAGGAGCTTGCAGGTAACCTTATGTCAATTGCACTTGAACAGGCACGAAGCACTACAAAGCTTGACACAGTTCTCCAGTCTTTAGGCGAGCTAAAAGATGGGCTTGAAACCCTAAAAAAACGCCCTAGTCAGTTTTGGGATAAGCTTGTAGTTGCACTAATTTCTGCTACTTGTGGCGCACTAATTAGCATTATTATTTAAGTGGAGGGTTTATGATAGAATATATTACAGAAAATGCAATAATTTTAATTCCTGTGTTAAATGTCATAGGTCAAATTGTAAAAGGGTTTGACAAAATTCCTGACAAGTTTATACCTTTAATTTTACTTTTCTTTGGAATTGTAGGCGCAGTTGCTATTATGGGCCTTAATGTTGAAGCGGTAATTCAAGGTGTATTGATAACTGGCACAGCGGTTTATGGCAACCAAGTAGTTAAGCAATTGAAAAAAGAATAGAATAACAAAAATAAACCCACAAGTTTTTTGGCTTGTGGGTTTTATATATTTATTTACTTTTTCTCATTTATGAACACTCTAAATAGTGGCAAGCAAGAAGAAAAGAATTTTTTGTAAGCCTCGCAGTAATCTCGGTCGGCTCTGTTTCTTTTACAGCCACCGGCTCTGCAAATAGGATAAAATTTACATACCTTGCACTTTTGTGGAACAGCCAAGCTTTCACGCAAAAATTCTGTTGCCCTTTTACTGTGAGCAAGGGTGTCAAAATTCTCTTGCTTCTCATTTATGTTGCCTAAAAGCCATTCATCGGTACAGTAAAAATCGCAAGGGTAAATGTTGCCGTTGCCCTCTGCTACAAATTGGTGCATACAATGCCCGCAAACACCACATTGCTCCGTAGGATTGCCTAAAAACTGATGAACAATGTTGTCAAACCAGCGAATACTTGTGTAACTGTCTTTTACATAATCTTTAACATAGTAATTAAAGCCTTTAATAAGAAAGTTTGCGTATTGCTCAGGCGTCATATAAAGCTCGCTTTCGGTTTTGTCGCCGAATGGGCGAAGACAAGGAATAAATTGTAAATACCTAAACCCCTTGCTTTTGAAAAATTTATAGATAGTGTCAATATTGTCGGCACACCTGCCTGTAAGCACAGTTAAAATGTTAAAATCAACACCATTTGCCTTAAAAATTTCTGAAGCCTTTAAGATTTTGTAAAATGAATTTTGACCTTTTTCGTCTTTGCGAAAGCTGTTGTTATCAAAATCGCCGTCAAGGGAAAGGCCAATTAAAAATTGATTTTTCGAGAAAAACTTTGCCCACTCTTCATTAACTAAGGTGCCATTAGTCTGTAAACTCCAAAAAATCTGACTATGTAGCTTGTTGTTTTCGTTTGCGAAAGCAACAAAATGCTTGAAATAGTCAATCCCAGCTAAAAGTGGCTCGCCACCCTGAAAGGCAAACGCAACGCTCTCGCCATTTGCAAATTCGAGTGCCTTTTTAATTAAATTTTCACTTGTGCCTTGCTCCATAATACCAAAGCTTTTAACCTGACGAATGTCTGAAATATTGTGATAAAAGCAATATTCACACCTAAGGTTGCAAAGGGAGGAGGCCGGCTTAATCATAATTGAAAGCGGTGGCATAGTTAGTCCTTATTTCTTATTGTAATAGTCGTAGTTAATACCTCTGCGATTTTGCTTAAAATCATTCATTTTGCCGTCAAGGTCCTCGCGCATTTCATCTGAAATAGTTGGATAGGTTGGAGTTCTGTTATAGTTCTCGCCTGCGTCATCAGTTAAAATGTGAAGCCAATTCTTACGATATTTGTCAAAGAATGCAGAGTTGTCATTTTGAATATTCTTAAAATACTTAAATGTTATGTATTTGTTTTCAGTAAGAATAGGGTAGTCGTAATCTTTATATTCTTCTCGTGAAAGAATGTCCTTTGTTGGTACGGTGTATTGAATTGCCTTAAGCTTTTCACGCTTCATATGAAGAATTGGTGCGTCTTTTGTGTGAATTACCTTATCTTTTTTTATAAGTGGCATCATAGAAACACCGTCAATATCACGGTCAAATGGAAGATAAATCTCGTCCTCAGTGTTGCCCGAAATTCCGCACATTTCAATAAGAGTAGGGAAGAAGTCAACAAGAGTGGCGGAGTTTGTTCTTGTTGTGCCTTTTTTCCAAAGTCCACCGTTTTTGTCCCAACGAATCATACAAGGAACCTTTTGACCGCCTTCATAAGCAAGATATTTACCACCACGAAGTTCGCCTGTTGAGCCTTCAAGCGCAGGGCCGTTGTCACTTGTAAATATAATAATTGTGTTGTCAAGCTCGCCCATTTTTTCAAGCTTATCAAAAAGGAGCCCTAAATAATGGTCAACCTCAGTTACGCAGTCAACATAAGTGCCCATACC
>JAZUGZ010000129.1:0-12352 GCA_045641425.1 Candidatus Fimenecus sp. | reverse complement strand
ATAGTAAGTTGTTTGTCAAGGCTTTCAGGGCTAACACGAATACCCATTGAAGAAATTTCAAATGCTCTTTTTAGAGTGTCGTTCCAGAACATAATGTCGCCATTAAGTGACCAGTCGTCATAGTCTGGCGCTCTGCCATCGTGTGGCTTGCCAGATTTTAACGCACCACCAATTTGC
This sequence comes from Candidatus Fimenecus sp., assembly GCA_045641425.1. Taxonomy (GTDB): domain Bacteria; phylum Bacillota; class Clostridia; order Oscillospirales; family Acutalibacteraceae; genus Fimenecus. The sequence goes on along the minus strand of JAZUGZ010000129.1, from coordinate 12,175 downwards.
ATAATAAATGCAGTTTTATGCTCTTTAAGGTATTCTGTTTCACGGTCGTGTGAAGAAAGAGAAGGGTACATATCTTCAAGCTCTTGTGAAGTAACAAAAGAAATCTCTCTTGAAAGGTTTGCTTTAAGTGCTGGGAATTGTGCTGATACCTTTTCAGCAGTATCGCAAATAACATTTACAATGTTTTGTACTGTTTCTTTAAGGTAGTCAAGATTTCTGTCTTCAGCGAGAATAATTTTTTCCCAGTCCCACTGGTCAACATAAACTGAGTGAAGATTGTCAAGCTCTTCATCACGACGAATTGCGTTCATATCAGTATAAAGACCTTCGTGAATAGCGAAGTTATAACGCTTAAGAGCAAGGCGCTTCCACTTAGCAAGGGAATGAACAACCTGTGCGTCTTCGCCAACAGCAGGAACATCAAATGAAACAGGTCTTTCAACACCGTTAAGGTTGTCGTTAAGTCCTGAATTTTCTGTTACGAAAAGTGGTGCAGAAACTCTTTTAAGACCAAGTGTGTCTGCAAAGCCGAATTGAAATGTTTGTTTGATAAATGAAATAGCTCTTTGTGTGTCGTAACTATTGAGCTTTGAAGAGTAACCTTCAGGAATAAATACGGAATTCATTACTAAGACTCCTTCTCAAAAAAATATGAAAATATAATATCACAAATGGGATTTTCAGTCAATAAAAAATTAGTCTAAAGCGTAAGTTTCAACTGCAACTGCGAGTCCGTCCTCGGCATTTGAAAGGGTGGTGTATTTTGCAATTTTCTTAAGTTCATCACAAGCATTTGCCATAGCAAATGAATAATCTGCAAACTCTATCATGTGCGAGTCGTTCATAGCATCACCAAATGCCATAACTTCGTTCTTTTCTATACCTAAAATTTCACAAACTCCTGCAAGAGCGGTGCCTTTATTGGCGGTTTCTTCGGTTGCTTCAATTTCGTCTTTAAGTGAAGCGGTAACAAGTAAATTTTGCTCGTCAAAAAATTCGTGGATTTCGTTTTCAAGGTCTTTGTTAAGTGTATATACCGCAACAATTTCAGAACTTTGACCTTTAAGTTCTTCACAAAGATTATCACAAACCTTTGAAGATGCCATAAAAATTTCTAAGAAGTCCGAAGGCAAGTCTTTGTTCATATAAAACTGTTGCTTATTGTCTTGAATATAAACTTTTCCATCAACATAAATGTTGTAGTAAACATCGATAGAGTCAAGCTTTTTAAGAATTTTTTCTGTGATTTCAGGGGAGATGTGGTTTTTGTAAATAATCTCGCCCTTTTGTAAGTCATAAACAGAAGCACCATTTGAGAAAATCACATAATCAATAAACGGGATTTGCTCTATAACTGGGGTAATAAAGCCAAGTGTTCTACCAGTTGCAATTGAGATTTTAATTCCTTTTTCGTGTGCTTTCAAAAGTGCATTTTTTGTGCGTTCAGTAATGGTTATGTGGTCTGGTGCCATAAGTGTTCCGTCAAGGTCTGTTGCAATAAATTTAATCGCCATATCTTCTCCAAATATTTTGGGCTTCGCATTTGCAAAGCCCATTTGTTTTATAATTCTAATCCAAAGTATTTTTGTGCATTGTTAAATGAGATGTCAGCTACAACCTGTGATAAAAATTCAATATCGCAAGGGTATTTACCTTCTTCAACAAGGTCGCCAATCATCTCGCAAAGTATTCTTCTAAAATATTCGTGTCTTGGGTATGAAAGGAAGCTTCGAGAGTCTGTAATCATACCAACGAATTCGCCAAGCACACCGAGATTTGCGAGGTCAGAAAGCTGTTTTCTCATTCCGTCATAGTTGTCATTAAACCACCAAGCAGAGCCAAATTGAATTTTTGATTGTGCCTCGCTTGATTGGAAGTTACCAAGCATAGTGCCAAGGACTGTATTGTCTTTAGGGTTAAGTGTAAAGAGAACAGTTTTTGGTAAAAGTCCGTCTTTTTCCAGTGAGTCCATAAATCTTGAAAGACCCCCAGCAATAGGGTAATCGTCAACCGAGTCAAAGCCAGTGTCAGCACCAAGTTTTTCAAACATTTTAGTGTTGTTGTTTCTCATAGCACCAAGATGAAGCTCCATAACCCAGCCTTTTTTTGCATATTCTCTGCCCAAAAACTGTAAAAGTGCTGTTCTGTATTTGTCAAGCTCAAGAACTGTAAATTCGCCACCATTTAATGCTTTTGAGAAAATTGTTTCCAACTCTTCGTCAGATGCTTCTTTGTATGGGCAATATGCGAAAGAGTGGTCAGAAGCACGACAACCCATTGTGTCAAAAAATTCGATTCTCTTTTTAAGAGCAATTTTTAATTCGGCAAATGAAGTAATTTTCATTTCAGCTGCTTTTTCCATAGCTTTAACCCAAGGAATGAAAGCAGGTGTTTCAATTAAGAAAGATTTATCAGGTCTAAATGCAGGTAAAACCTTGCATTTGAAAGATTTATCTTCTGCTAAAAGCTTGTGGTATTCGAGTGTGTCAGCGGCATCGTCAGTAGTGCAAACACAAGCTACATTTGATTTTTCAATAAGCTCACGAGGAGTAAATCCACCATTTTTGATTTGCCCGTTGCATTTCTCCCAAATCATAGGAGCAGTTTTAACTGAAAGTGGCTCAAAGATGCCAAAATAGCGCTGAAGTTCAAGGTGAGTCCAATGGTAAAGTGGGTTACCAATGCAGTAGCTAAGAGCCTCAGCATATTTTAAGAATTTTTCATAAGGTGTAGCGTCACCGGTTATGTATTTTTCTTCGATTCCAAAGCCACGCATACCACGCCACTTGTAGTGGTCGCCACCGAGCCAAAGCTCTGTAATATCTCTTGGAGTTTTATTTTCATAAATCTCTTTAGGGGATAAATGGCAATGCCAGTCAAAAATTGGTGTGTCTTTACCGCCTAATTCAAAGATTTTTTTAGCAGTTTCAGTAGTAAGAAGAAAATCTTCTCCCATAAATTCTTTCATAATTATCACCTTTCTTGGGATTTGTGATATTGTACCACATTTTTTATAATTTGAACAGTATCAAACCTTTATTTTTAATAAAATTTTGCTTACAGTTTTGGCTTATAACTATTGAAATATATACATTTCTGTGATAAAATAAATGGATAAAATTTATAATGCGAGAGGTATGTTTATGTCCGGACATTCAAAATGGAGTACCATTAAAAGAAAAAAAGAAAAAACAGATAACGCAAGAGCTAAAGTTTTTACCAAAATTGGTAGAGAAATTGCAGTTGCAGTTAAAGAGGGCGGCCCAGACCCAGCGGGTAACTCAAAGCTTAAAGACGTAATTGCAAAGGCTAAGGCTGCTAACGTTCCTAACGACAATATCGACAGAATTATCAAAAAGGCTGCTGGCGAAGGCGGTGGCGATAACTACGAAGATATTATGTATGAAGGCTATGGCCCATCAGGTATTGCTGTTATTGTTGAAGCACTTACAGATAACCGTAACAGAACAGCAGCTGACGTTCGTCACGCTTTTGACAAATTCGGTGGTAATATGGGTACAAGCGGTTGCGTTTCATTTATGTTTAGCCGTCAAGGTGTTATTCTTTTCGAGAAAGAAGATATTGACGAAGACCAGCTTATGATGGATGCTATTGAAGCTGGTGCTACTGATTTCCTTATTGACGAAGAAATTTATGACGTTCGCACAGAGCCTAATGATATGGGTGCTGTTCGTGATGACCTTGAAGCAAAGGGTTACAAATATGTTTCAGCAGAGGTTGAGTATGTTCCATCTACATACACTTCACTTTCTAATCCAGATGACATCAAAAATATGGGTAGAATGCTTGAAATGTTTGAAGATAACGACGACGTTCAAAATGTTTATCACAACTGGGAGAACGAAGACGATTACGAAGGCTAAGATAAAAGGTGTTTTCAATGAAAGAGTGTGGCTCTCTTAAAAGTAAAAAGCTTTTTCTTCTTGATATGGACGGCACCGTTTATGAGGGTGCAAGGCTTTTCGAGGGTGTTAATGAATTTTTAGCACATATTGAAAATGTTGGCGGTAGATATATTTTTATTACCAACAACTCGTCGCGTTCAGTTAAAGATTATGTTAAAAAGCTTTCTTCAATGGGGGTAAAGGTTACAGAAGACAATTTCTTTACTTCTTCTCAAGCCACAGCTCTTTACCTTTTAGAACATCATAAAAACAAAAATATTTACTGTATGGGCACTGCTTCTATGATTGCAGAACTGCAAAAATTTGGAGTGAATGTTACAAATAACACTGAAGATGCTGAATGTATTGTAGTTGGTTACGACACAGAGCTTACATACCAAAAGCTTATTGATGTATCGTACCTTTTACAGACTAAAAAAGATATTCCGTACATTGCGACTAACCCTGATAGAGGTTGCCCAACAGAATTTGGCTTAGTGCCAGACTGCTTTGCAATTTGTGAAGCTATAAATTACGCCACAAACAGACGCCCAATTTACATTGGCAAGCCTGACAAATTCATGATTGACTATGCTGTTTCAATGACTGGCTTTTCAAAGAGTGAAGCAGTAGTTGTTGGCGACAGGCTTTACACTGATATTGCGTCAGGTGTTAATGCGGGCGTTGACACAATTTGTGTTTTAAGCGGTGAAAGTACTGAAAAAGATATTAACGAAAGTGACGTTAAACCTACTTTTGTATTCACCGATATTAAAGAAATATTAAAAGCATTACAGGAGTAAAATTATGGAGTACGATGCATTCGATGCAGGAATTGAACTCGGTGGACTTCGTAATAGAGATGACATTCGACTTTTAGTTTGTTACCTCTTAAAATCGGTCGATTCCCCAATGACTCGCCAAATGCTTAACGAGGCAATGCAGGAAGATGGACTTGCAAATTATTTTGAAGTCGGTCAAGCAATTGAAGAGCTTCTTAAAACCGGCAATATCACTGCGGACATTTTAGGTGATGATGAAGTAATTTCGGTTACCGAAAAGGGTAGAGAAGCTGCTGAAATGCTTCAAACAAGTCTTCCGAAAACAGTTCGTGAAAAGGCAGTTAACTCTGCAATTCGTTTAATTACAAAAGCACGAGTCGAAAGAGAAAATCAAATAGAAGTTACCAAAGAGGAAAATGGCGGTTACACAATCACATTTACGCTCTTTGATAAAAATACACAGTTTATGAAGCTTTCAGTTTATGTCTGCGACAGCTTACAGCTTGAACAGGTTAAACAGAATTTTATAAATGACCCAGTGAAGGTGTATTCTTCAATAATCACTTCACTTACAGTATAAAATAAGGAGAGAAAATAAATGTCAAAGGAACTTGAAAAGCAATATAGTCCTAAAAATGTTGAAGAACGCATTTACAAGACTTGGCTTGACAATAAGTACTTCCACGCAAAGCGTGAAGAAGGCAAAAAGACTTACACTATTGTAATTCCACCACCAAACATTACTGGCCAGCTTCACATGGGCCACGCTCTTGACAATACTTTACAGGATATTCTTATCCGTTATCACAGAATGGCAGGCTACGACACACTTTGGCTTCCAGGTACTGACCATGCATCAATCGCAACTGAAGCAAAAATCGTTGAAGCAATGCGTAAAGAGGGCGTTACTAAGGAAGACCTTGGTAGAGATAAATTCCTTGAAAGAGCTTGGGACTGGAAGGCACAGTACGGCGGAAGAATCATTGAACAGCTTAAAAAGATGGGTTCATCTTGCGACTGGGATAGAGAAAGATTTACTCTTGACGAAGGTTGTAGCGAAGCTGTTAAAGAGGTTTTCGTTCGCCTTTATGAAAAAGATTTAATCTATCGTGGTAACAGAATGGTTAACTGGTGCCCACATTGTAATACATCAATTTCTGATGCAGAGGTTGAATATGAAGAAAAGGATTCAAACTTCTGGCATCTTCTTTATGAAGTTAAGGAAACTGGCGAAAAGCTTGAGCTTGCAACAACTCGTCCTGAAACAATGCTTGGTGATACTGCTGTTGCTATCAATGCGGACGACCCAAGATATGCACATCTTCACGGTTGCCACGTAATTCTCCCATTACTTAATAAAGAAATTCCTATTGTTTGTGATGAACATGCTGATATGACAAAGGGTACTGGTGTTGTTAAAATTACACCTGCTCACGACCCGAATGACTTTGAAGTTGGTCTTCGTCATAATCTTCCTATTGTTCGTACATTCACTTATGACGGCTACCTTACTGGTGCTAAGGAAAAGGCAGAAGCAGATGAGCTTCGTGCATCAGGTAAGGCTACACAGAATGAGCCTGAGGTTCTTGACTGTGGTAAGTATGCAGGTATGAGCACAATGGAAGCAAGAAAAGCAATTCTCACTGACCTTGAAAAGGGCGGATATATTAAAGAAATCGAACCACTCAAGCACGAGGTTGGTACTTGCTATCGTTGTCATACAAGCATTGAGCCAATGGTTTCAAAACAGTGGTTTGTTAGAATGGAACCACTCGCTGGTCCTGCTATTGAATCAGTTGAAAAGGGCGAAATTAAGTTTATTCCTGAAAGATTCACAAAGAACTATATGAGCTGGATGCGTGGCACAAGGGACTGGTGTATCTCTCGTCAGCTTTGGTGGGGACATAGAATTCCTGCTTGGTACTGTGACGACTGTGGCGAAACAGTTGTTTCAAAAACTGATGTTGATACTTGCCCTAAGTGCGGTGGCAAACATTTAGCACAGGACCCTGACACACTTGATACTTGGTTCTCTTCAGCACTTTGGCCATTCTCAACACTTGGTTGGCCAGAGCAGACCGAGGATTTGAAGCACTACTACCCAACAAATACACTCGTTACTGGTTATGATATTATCGGCTTCTGGGTTTCAAGAATGATTTTCTCAGCACTTGAATACACAGGCAAAGCACCATTTGACACAGTTCTTATTCACGGTCTTGTTCGTGATGCTCTCGGTAGAAAGATGTCAAAATCACTTGGTAATGGTATTGACCCACTTGAGATTATTGACACTTACGGTGCTGACGCATTAAGATTTACTCTTGCAACTGGTAACAGCCCAGGAAACGATATGCGTTTCTCTGACGAAAAGGTTGAAGCAAGTAGAAACTTTGCTAATAAGATTTGGAATGCTGCAAGATTTATTCTTATGAATCTTGACGAGAACGAACCAGCACCTTATATCCCTGAAAATCTTGCAATTGAAGATAAGTGGATCCTTTCACAGTACAATGATTTAATTAAGGCTGTTACAGATTCACTTGAAAAATATGAACTCGGTCTTGCAGTTCAAAAGCTTTATGATTTCATTTGGGATGTATTCTGCGACTGGTACATTGAGCTTGCAAAAATTCGCCTTAATGGTGAAGATGAAAATGCAAAGAAAACTGCAAAAGCAGTTCTCGTATATGTAATGAGTAATACTCTTAAACTTCTTCATCCATTTATGCCATTCATCACAGAAGAAATTTGGCAGACTCTTCCACACGCTGGCGAGTCAATTATGATTTCAGAATGGCCAGTTTATTCTGATGCTCTTTCATTTAAGGCTGACGAAACAGAAATGGAAAGAGTTATGACAGCAATTAAAGCTGTTCGTAACAGAAGAAATGAAATGAACGTTGCTCCTTCAAAAAAGGCAAAAGTTATTATTGATACTGCTTTCACAGAAACATTTAAGAATGGTGCAAACTTCTTTACTCGTCTTGCGTCAGCTAGTGAAGTTGACATTGTAGCAGGTTATGAAGACGACTCAGCAGTTACAATTATTACTGCTGATGCAAAAATCTTTATTCCTATGGATGAACTTGTTGACTTTAAGGCAGAGCTTGAAAGACTTAACAAAGAAAAGGCAGCAGTTCAAAAAGATATTGACTTTGTTTCAAATAAACTCAATAACCAAAACTTCGTAGCAAAAGCACCTGCAAAGCTTGTTGAGGAGCAAAAAGAAAAGCTTCAAAAATACACAGAGCAGATGGCTATGATTGACGAAGCAATTGCAAAAATTGCAAATAAATAATTAAAAAGGGGAGTGAAAACTCCCCTTGATTTATAATGGCGTAAAAAACAAGGGACTCGTTTGAGTCCCTTTTACTTTTATATTTAGTTTATTTTGTTACTGTTTCTTTTACTTCTGCAATTTCGTTTGCATTGTTCTTGCCCTTGTGGTTGTAAGGCTTAATGCGAAGGAAAATGTAAGCTGCAACTGCACCAACTGTGTTAAAAATAATGTCTTCCATTGTGTCAATTACAGCGTAACGAGCATTGTAAACTTCTTCTAAAGAATTGTAAAGAACTGAGCCGTCAGTTGCTTCCGTAAGTCTTGCGGCGTAACTTGTTGGGTCAAAAATCCAAGGCTTTGCAAGGCCAGCGTTGTTGTATTTTTCTGCTGCCCAAAGTGCAAGTGACTGTGACCAATGCTGTGAGTCACCACCAGCAACCTGGTCAAATGTAAACTCAAATAATTCCCAACCAGTACCAACAATAAATGAGAAACCAAATGCTGCTAAAAGAAGAACTGGAACGTCAGTTGATTTCTTGTCACGCTTCTGCATAGCAGTTGTGATTTCGTAACCAATAATTACAGCCCAAAAGCCGAGGGCTGCGTGCATTATGTAGTCATAAGCATTTACGCTGTAATAGAAATTGATGTAAGCGCCACCGAAAGAAGCAAGCCATAAAAGAAGAATTAAACCATCTTGGAAAAGAGGTGTAACGTAATGTGGCCATTTTTTCTTTGAGAACATCATGCAAATTTCCCAAGCGAACATACCAACAAAGTTTGAAAGTGTTTGTAAAACCTGCTGAATGTTAGTAGCCTGTTCAAGACCAAAACCAAATCTGCCAAGGCCAAGTGCAGCATCTACCATAGCAAAAATCATAGTTGCGCGAAGAATCCACCAATAAATAAGCTCCCACTTTTTAGGGGTGGATTTAATAGTGTTAAAGTATTCTTTCATATCATATCCTCCAAATTCACGGTTATTAACCGACAAAATTATATCATATAAAACACTATTTGTCTATACAAAAAGAAAACCGCCCGTGTTTCGAGCGGTTAATTTTATGTAATAAATAATTATTCTTTAGCTGTTCCGTCTGGGTTAAGAAGTGGAAGTGGCTCAAGGAAGATAATATCATCTCTCTTTGCGGCATCGCCCTCGGCTAAAATTGCCATTTTACCAACGACTTCGCCACCAGCCTGATTAACAAGGTCCTCAACAGCGGCAATAGAGCCACCAGTTGAAATAACGTCATCAAGAATTAAAATTCTTTTACCCTTCATTTTTGCAGCATCAGCTCCGTCCATATAGAGCATTTGCTCGCCCTCGGTGGTAATTGACTTGTCACGAACCTCAAACACACCGTTCATATATGCTTTCTTTTTCTTGCGAACAAGGAAATATTCGTTTCTACCACTTTGTCTTGCCATTTCGTGAATAAGTGGAATAGCTTTTGCTTCTGGTGCTACCATGTAGTCAAATTCAGGCGCTTTTTTAAGGAGAGCATCTGCACATGCACAAGTAAGCTCAACATCGCCAAAAATAACAAATGCAGCAATTGATAAATTGTCGTTAAGTTTGCAAACTGGCAAATCTCTTTTAAGACCTGCAACTTCAATAGGAAATACCATAATTTTTCACCTTTCTATAAAAACATAAGGCGGCGAGAAATTCGCCGCCTTTTTGTAAGTTTAGTCGCCGTTTGCCAATGCACGGTTAAGCCAAACCTCAGCTATGTCCATAGCGGCATAAAGACCTTTCTTTTCGCTTGTCTTTACAATTCTTTCTCTTGCGCTAACATCCGGATCTGTGTTAAGAAGCTGGATGGAAACCTTTGAAGCAACCTCAAGCCCGTTTACTTCTTTAGTGCCTGTAATTTGCATCATAATAACGTGGCTTTTTGATGGGTCGCCATAGTAAATTGTGTTACCGTTTCTAACAAGAGGTTTGCCTTTATAAGTAAGAAACTTTTCTGCCATAAATACACCTCTAAATTATTTTTTTGCTGATTTCAGGTATTCCTTGACAAGGTCTTGCAAAAGCTCATCTCTGTCAAGGCGGCGGATAAGACTTCTTGCGTTGTTGTGAGTTGTGATGTAAGTTGGATCTTCTGAAAGAATGTAACCAACTATTTGGTTAATTGGGTTGTATCCCTTTTCAACCAATGCATCATAAACAGCAACAAGAGTTTGCCTGGTGGCTTCCTCACGGTCGTCCTTTAATGAAAATTGGATTGTCTTGTTAGGGTCAAGCATTAACGCCACCTCCTGAAAAAATATTTACAATTTATTATACACTGTTTAGCGTAAAAATACAATAGCAAAAAATTTAATTTATTTTATTGCTTAAGTGCAATGCCAACTTTTGCAAGTTTTTCAATGATTTCGTTTACAATTTCCATTACTTCGTCACGAGTAAGAGTCTTTTCTGGGTGTGAGAAAGTAAGGCGAGTTGTAATTGACTTGCCGTTTTCGTCAGCGTAAGTGTCAATAACCTGAACATTTTTAATAAGTGAACATTTTGCTTCTTTAATTGCGTTACCGATTGGAGCAAAGATTTCAGAAACAAATGAAAGGTCAATGTCAATTCCTGGGAACTTTGAAGGCTCTTCGTAGAAAATAGGAGCAGCAGGAATTTCAGCAAATGCTGGAACATCAATTTCAGCGAATACAATAGCAGCTTTCTTGTCAATCTTTTTAGCTACTGATGGATAAACAATGCCCATCTTACCAAGAACAACACCATCAAGGCTAATTTCGTTAAGGTTTCTTGGGTGCTCATAAGAAAGAGTAGCCTCCATAGGCTTAAAGTCAAGTGCTTTGTGCTTAATATCACTTGTTAAAACTGCAAGAATATCACGCATATTGAAGTAAAGTGCTTCTACGCTATTTGTTTTGCTGTAAAGAGTAATGCAAAGCTTCTTATGCTCTTCGCAAAGTCCGTCTGCTTTAACTCCGTTAACAGTTCTACCAATTTCAAATACACCAAATTCAGGAGCAAAACCAACATTTGAACGAACCTGACAGAGCTGAGTCGGAATAATTGACTTACGGATAGTTTCAATATTTGGGTTTGTTGCATTGATAAGTTTAATGTTATCTTCAATGTCAATTCCGAGTGCTTTGTACTCATCAAAGTATGCCCAAATATATGAGTGAAGCTCGTGAAGAGAATATCTTTTTACAAGAATATCTTTAATCTTGTCTTCAACAGTCTTTTCCTCTGCTGCACGAACAGGGTAAAGTGGAGCACGACTTGTGTGAATATCAAAGTTATCGTAACCGTAAATTCTTGTGATTTCTTCAATAATGTCTGCTTTAATTGTAACGTCTTTAGTAGCTCTCCAAGTAGGAACAGCAACTGAAAAATCATTACCATTAAGTGTAACACCAAAGCCTAAAGACTCAAGAGTTTTTACAATAGTTTCATTTGAAATTTCAATACCTGTGTATTTGTCAACAAATGCCTTGTCAAAATCGAGTGTAACTTTCTCGTAATGGAAAGCATATTCGTCAGTAAGTGAAGAAACAACCTTAGCACCAGAGTCAATAGAAGTTAAAAGCTCAACAAATCTTGCAATAGCAGGAACTGTCATTTCAGGGTCAAGGCACTTTTCATAGCGCATTGAAGCGTCAGTTCTGTGAGCAAGGCGAACTGTTGACTTTCTGATTGAAACTGCATCAAATGTAGCAGATTCAAGTGTAAGAGTTGTTGTATCGTCAACAATTTCAGAGTCAAGACCACCCATAATACCTGCAATAGCAACTGGTGTGTTGTCGTTGCAAATCATAAGAGTGTTTTCGTCAATATTTCTTTCTACTCCATCAAGAGTTTGGAATGTAAATGGAGTGTCAAATCTCTTAATTCTAATCTTTTCAACTTTTCTTGAGTCGAAAGCATGCATTGGTTGACCCATTTCAAGCATAAGGTAGTTTGTAAGGTCTGCAAGGAAGTTAATAGCTCTCATTCCACAGTAGAAAAGACGGATTCTCATATTAACAGGGCTAACTGAAACATTGATGTTTTCAACCTGAAGACAAGAATATCTTTGGCAGAGTGGGTCTTCAATCTTCATATCAACTTTTGGAAGATTGTCGTAAGCTTTAAGGTCAACCTGTGGGATTGGTTTTAGCTCTCTGCCTGCAAGTGAAGCGAATTCACGAGCAATTCCGTAATGTCCCCAAAGGTCAGGACGGTTTGTAAG
>JAZUGZ010000128.1:0-2787 GCA_045641425.1 Candidatus Fimenecus sp. | reverse complement strand
GCACTCCATCAAGGGCGGCATGATCAACTGCCAGGCTGAAATGAAGAAGGCTGTTGACTGCGGTTACTGGAATATGTTCAGCTTCAACCCCGCTCTTAAGGCAGAGGGCAAGAATCCGTTCACCATTGACAGCAAGCCTGCAACAACAAGCTACAGAGATTTCATTATGAATGAAGCTCGTTACTCATCACTTACACGCTCATTCCCAGAGAGAGCAGAAGAGCTCTTCACTCAGGCTGAAGCAACTGCTAAGGCAAGATATGATCATCTTCTTCGTCTTAAGGATCTCTACGCTCCAGCAGAGGACTAATTCGATAAGGTAATCAAATCCTAAATAAATTTCACCCCGTACCAACTCGGTATGGGGTGTTTTTTTAGGTAATAATTAAAAAATAATAAGTAAGAGGCAACAAGTAAAAGCCTCCCCTTGTCAGGGGAGGTGTTTTTGTGTAAACAAAAACGGAGGGGTAGTAGGGAATGCTGCCTTCAGCATTCCGCATATTTCTCTCCCTCCGTCACTCATTTCATTCGTGCCACCTCCCTCGTCAGAGGGAGGCTTATTAAGTCACTTATTAAATTTGACTATATTCTCTTTTACTTTTCTATCTATATCTTCACATACGCCATAAAAATTATTATCAATATCAATATTCACATAGCGAACAACTTTCAAACCCATTTTTTCAAGTTCTGCTGTTCTTTGTGCGTCTAATTCTTGTTGTTCTTCTGTAAAGTGTCCACCACCATCAAGCTCAACTACCAATTTAGCTTTCGCACAATAAAAATCTACAATATACTCCCCTATGGCTTTTTGTCTTTGAAAACGAATAGGATATTCTCGCAAACATTCATACCAAAGCTTTCGTTCCCACGGAGTCATATTTTTTCGCAGATTTCTTGCAAGCTTTATATTTTCTTTATTATATGGTTTCATTATGCTTTCCCAGTAAGTCTATCTTTATTCGCTTGCCAAAAGGCGTTATGCTCTTCAAATGTCTTTGAATATTTTGCTTCGTAAGGTGGAACAGTACCAACAATAAAATAAAGATAATCACTCTCGGCTGGGTTAATTGCCGCGTTTATTGACTCAATTCCTGGGTTACAAATTGGGCCTGCCATAATTCCAACGCATCTTTTTGAGCTATAATACTCTATCAATTCATTATATTTGTCAGGGTAATAGACTTTAATTACGCCCTCGCAATAAGCAGTAGTTACATCGCACTCAAATTTCATATTCGCTTTAATTCTATTACAAAGAACTGACGAAATCATTTCTCTTTGCTCGTTGTCATATGCTTCTTTTTCAATTACAGATGCAATAGTTAAAATCTCGTGAAGTGTATATCCACTTGCCTTTACCCTTGCCAAAAGCTCATCATTATATTTTTGCTTTGTGCCATTTAAGAATGTCTTAATAATTGATTTAGCGTCTGCATCTTTAGGTATGTTATAAGTAAGTGGGAAAATGTAACCCTCTAAATAAAAGCACACGTTTTTAGAATTAAATGTTTCTTCTAAAAATGGATATGATGTCATATCAAGCCATTCATTTGCAGTTTGTGTAGCTTCTATGAATTCGTTTGCTGTGCAAAGACCCTTATCCTCTAAAAGCCAAGCAATTCGAAGAAGTGTATAACCTTCAGGAATAGTAACTGTAACTGTTTGCACGGCTGATGTCTGCTCTGTTGTGTTTTCAGGCTGTGGCTCTTTTGTTCCACCACAAGCTGTAAGTCCTAACACAAGCACAAGTACCAAAATAATAGAAATAATCTTTTTCATATTACACCTTTAATTCAAAAACCTATGTTCATATTAAAATTGAGCCGAGAGTTTCCCCTCGGCTCTTATTATTTGTTTGTAAGAAATCAATATTTCTTTCTTGCAACGTAAGATGTGTGTAAAATCTCGTGAGCCTTGTGGCTGCCTGGTTTACCAAGGAACTCTGTGTAAAGAGTATTAACAGCAATATTCTCGTGTGACTTTCTCTTTTCAGCATTTCTGTCTGACTCGTAAAGAGCAGCAGCACGACGAGCTTTAAGGTCAACGAAGTTACGAACAACAGCGTGCTGAATTGGCTGGCCACCACCGTTGATACAACCGCCTGGGCAACCCATGATTTCAACGAAGAGATAATCGCTCTCGCCGTTCTTAATCTTGTCCATAATTACCTTAGCGTTCTTTGTACCAGAAGCAACAGCAACCTTAATCTTCTTGCCTGCTACATCGTACTCAGCTTCCTTAACGCCTTCCATACCACGAACTTCTGTGAAGTCAACGCTCTGGAGTTTTTCGCCAGTAAGCTTTTCAACAGCTGTTCTAAGAGCTGCTTCCATAACACCACCAGTAGCACCGAAAATTGTACCTGCACCAGTTGACTCGCCAAATGGCTGGTCAAATTCTTCGTCTGGTAAGTGGTTGAAGAAGATACCTGCATTTTCAATCATTCTTGCAAGTTCACGAGTTGTAAGAGCATAGTCAACATCTGGGTAGCCAGAAGCGTCTTGGTCAGCTCTCTTTGTTTCGAACTTTTTAGCTGTGCAAGGCATAATACCAACAACAACCATATCTTTAGGGTCAATGCCCATTTTCTGTGCATAGTATGTCTTCATTGTAGCACCGAACATCTGTTGTGGTGATTTACAAGTTGAAAGATGTGGAATCTGTTCTGGGTAGTAATGCTCACAGTATTTAATCCAACCTGGTGAGCAAGATGTAATCATTGGAAGTGTACCGCCATTTTGAATACGGTCAAGAAGCTCGTTAGCCTCTTCCATGATTGTAAGG
>JAZUGZ010000127.1:0-2689 GCA_045641425.1 Candidatus Fimenecus sp. | reverse complement strand
TTACTTGATTTTCAATTTTTGTAAGGCTTAAAACATTAGTTGCCATATAAGAAAGTCTTAAAGACTCTTCTTCAATAATGTCAATATATTCTTTTTGTTGTTCGGGTGTTAGGTCGCCTCGTTTTAGAAGTTTGGCAAAGCCTGCGATTGATACGATTGGCGTTTTGAATTCGTGTGAAAAGTTGTTGACAAAGTCCGAACGAAGCATTTCGGTTTTTTGAAGCTCCGAAGCCATTGAGTTAAAGCTATTTTCAAAATCCTTGGCCATTTTTGTTTTGGCAAAAAGAGTGCCAAATTTAATTCTAACCTTATAATTGCCTTTAGCTAGCGAGTCCATTGCATTAACAACCTTGTTAAAGGGCGAAATTGAAAATGAACCAGTTGAAAATGCTGTAATAAGTCCTAAAACAAAACTTACTATTGCAGCGTTAAGAATATTTTGTTTAATACTCGGAATATTGTCGCCAAGCTTGAGTGTTCCATAGTGAACAAGAAGCATTACTACTGCAAAAATAATTGCAAGAGCTGTAATTATTATAGCGAACATAATTCCCGAGAAAAAGAGAGTAAGCTTTAACCTTGTAATTCGTTCTTTTCTTGTGCTTTTCATATTTTTTTCACAGCCTTATAGCCAAGTCCACGGACTGACTGAATTTCAAATTCTTCCCAGTTTTCAAATCGTTTACGAAGTCTGCCAATATGTACTGTAACTGTTTCCCAGCCAGTTTCACTATCACTGCCCCAAATTTCATCCATTAACTGAATACGAGTAAAAATTTTATTTGGAAATGAAAGTAACTTATAAAGAAGCATAAATTCTTTTTGCGGTAGTTCTTGCACCTGCCCGTGACCAGTAACAGTTAACGAGTCGTAATCAATTACAATACTTCCAATTTCAATTTTTCTGTCGGTAGCAATTTTGGCTCTGCGAAGTAGTGCTTTAATTCGAAGTAACATTTCTTCTTCGTCAATAGGCTTTGTCATATAGTCGTCAGTACCCATTAAAAAGCCTTTGCGCTTGTCTTCAGGCAAATGCTTTGCCGATACCATTAAAATAGGTAAGTCACTATTGGCTTCACGAACTGTTTGAGCAAACTCGTAACCGTCCATATTGGGCATCATAACATCAAGCACAGCTAGGTCAATATGCTCCTTGTCAAGAGTTTCCAGCGCTTCTACCCCGTCACTCGCACTGAAAACTGTATAACCTTCCGAAGAAAGAACAGCAGAAATTAGCCTTCTTGTGTTTTTGTCATCATCTGCAACAAGAATATTAAACATAATATCCTCCTAAAATTTATTGGAAATATTATACCATAAATATAAAAAATAAAAACCCCCGAATTTCGGAGGTTTTATGTTTGATTTAGATAATCTTTTCAAGACCATCAGTTGAATATTCTTTGCCGTCTTTCTTCTTTTGAAGCTCTGCTTGAAGAAGTGTGAATTTTTCTCTTGTAATAGGGTAGAGAATAGAGCCGATTACTGAAAGCACAAGGAATGCCGCAGGAATAAGTGTAACATTGTTTTCGATACCATTCACTGTTTTTGCACTTTGAATATTTAACTCGCCGTTGTAACCGGTAAGCTCTAATATAAGTGAAACTGTCCAAACGCCAACTGCTGCACCGAATTTTTGGAAGAACTGTGGAAGAGCAGTAATAACACTTTCACGCCTTGTGCCGTAAGAAAATTCATCAACTTCTACAAGGTCGTAAGCCATTGAATAAAATACTGTCCAGAAGTTTGCCATACCCATTGCCATAAAGAATGTAACAGCTAAAACCATTGGGATTGTGCGAACACCAATTATTCTGCAAACTACTAAACCTATACACATAAGGCTCATAAAGAGAATACTTGAAAATCTGCGGTCTTTTGTTTCTGCAATCTTTGTAACAAGTGGAATAAATAGAGCCATAACAACTACAAGCTCAACAATTATAACAGCCATCCAACTTTCAGGCTCTTCGCCTAATATTTTAATGAAAAATTGTTTGGTAGCACCTGCATCTTCAGTTACAAGGTATTTAACCATATATTCAAATGATGACTGAATCATTGAAGAAGCCATAAGGAAAAATACTATAAACATTGCAAACCATTTGAATGGCTTAATTTTAAGAACTTCAAAAAATTCAGAAAAGATTTGTTTAATACTCTTCTTTTCGCCAGTACTCTCGGCATCGGCCTTTTGTAGTGCAACGCCCTTAAGAGATTTTACAGTTACAAGAGCAAATACAATTGACATAATTGACATAACTAAGGCTGTCATAAACCAACCGAAAGAGTCGCCCATATTTTTGCCAGCAATTACAAGTCCTGCGAAAATTCCTGGTAAAATTGTTGGAAGGGCATTGCCAAGGAATATAGCTGCTGTGTTAATAAGTGAGCTTGTGCTACGAATTTCTGTTCGTTCGTCATAGTCCTGTGTAATTTCGGCAACAACCGCATAATAAGGAATTGTATAAACTGTATATGCAAGCCAAAAAAGCATTGCCATAGCAGTATAGTAAATAAATTGGATAATTGAGTTTTCTGTACCAATGTTAATAAATGCTGCAACAAATGTAAGTCCTAATGGAAAAGCAGCTCTTGCCATAAATCTTCGTTTGTCTGCACCATTTCGGTCAGCGAATGAGCCAATAATTGGGTCTGTTACTGCATCCCAAAAAATTGAAATAAAGCT
>JAZUGZ010000126.1:0-5895 GCA_045641425.1 Candidatus Fimenecus sp. | reverse complement strand
GTGTAAAGTCAATGTGTGCTTTGCCGTTCTTCATGCTAATAGCTGGGCAACCAAGCTTCATACACATTTTACAGCCAACGCACTTGTCTTCATTAACCTTAACTGGAGGCTTTGCCTTAACATATTTAAGAAGCATGCAAGGTCTTCTTGAAATAATAACTGATGGCTCTTCCATTTTAAGCTCTTCAAGAATTGCATCTTCGCACTCTTTAAGGTTATAAGGGTCAACAACTCTTACTCTCTTAATGCCAATTGCGTGGCAAAGCTCTTCAAGGTTTACTGCAGCTGCAGGCTCGCCCTTAATGTTGTAGCCAGTAGTTGGGTTTTGCTGGTGGCCAGTCATACCAGTAATTGAGTTGTCAAGAATAATTACTGTTGAGTTTGAGCCGTTGTAAGAAATATTTACAAGACCAGTCATACCAGAATGCATAAATGTTGAGTCGCCAATAACGCAAACTGTCTTTTTCTCGCTGTCTTCTCCGCCAGCCTTGTTAAAGCCGTGAATACCTGAAACAGAAGCACCCATGCAAAGTGTTGAGTCAAGTGCAAAAAGTGGAGCAGCAGAGCCTAATGTATAGCAACCAATGTCGCCAAGAGCAGTAATTTTGTGCTTTGCAAGTGTATAGAAAAGACCTCTGTGTGGGCAACCTGCGCACATTACTGGTGGGCGAACTGGAATTGCTGTGTCAGTAGCAGTATTTTCAGGAATTTCTATTCCAAATGCTTTTCTAATTGTGTTTTGATTGTATTCTCCAAGAAGTGAGAACATCTCTTTACCGGTGCAAGGAATTCCGAGAGTGTTAAGATGTGTTTCAATAATTGGGTCAAGCTCTTCAATTACATAGAGCTTGTCAACATACTCTGCAAAATCTTTAATAATTTCAACAGGGAGTGGGTTTACAAGACCGAGCTTAAGAACTGAAACGCTGTCGCCAAATACTTCCTTAACATATTGGTAGCAAGTACCTGAGCAAATAATACCCATTTCTTTACTTGTTTTCTCAATTTTGTTAAGAGATGTTGTTTCGCCGAGAACTTGAAGTTTTTTAGTTCTCTCTTCAACAAATGGGTGGCGGCGAATTGCGTTTGCAGGAGCCATTATGTACTTCTGTGGGTTCTTTTCGTACTCTGGGAGTGCTATTTCTTCTCTGTCCTGGAGTTCAACACTACTTTGTGAATGTGCAATTCTTGTGCACATACGAATAATAACTGGAGTGTCATATTCTTCAGAGATTTTGTAAGCCTCTTTAACAAATTCCTTTGCTTCAGAAGAGTCCGCAGGCTCAAGCATAGGAACTTTAGAAGCAATAGCGTAGTGGCGTGAGTCCTGCTCATTCTGTGAAGAGTGCATTGCAGGGTCGTCAGCTACGAAAAGCACCATACCACCGTTAACACCAGTGTATGAAAGTGTAAAGAGTGGGTCAGCGGCTACATTAAGACCAACGTGCTTCATAGCGCAAGCACTACGTACACCACGAAGTGAAGCACCAAAAGCTACTTCAGTAGCAACCTTTTCGTTTGGTGCCCATTCGCAGTAAATTTCGTTGTATTTTGCTGCGAACTCTGTAATTTCAGTTGAAGGAGTGCCAGGGTAGCTTGAAACTACCTTAACACCAGCTTCGTAAAGTCCACGGGCAATGGCTTCATTGCCAAGCATTAACTTTTTCAAAAAAATCACCTTTTTTATTTAATAAATTTTATAGATTATTCACCAAGGCTATCTGTAATGCCAACTGTCTTTGTTGTGTTGTAGCATTCAAACATTTCGTCAGTACCCTGTGGCTTTGTTTTCTGTGTAAGAAGAGAAACAATAGGAACAAGAATAAGACCGCCAACCATTGCAAATGAACCAGAGTGAAGTGAAGTCTTAAATAAAACGCCTGAAAGGAATGCGTTATTTGAGAAGTCGATTAAACCGAATGCAATAAGAAGCTGAATAATTTCAAGACCTACACCGTAAATGAATGAAACTACAACAGCAGCCTTTGTTGTCTTTTTCCAGTAAAGACCATAAAGGAATGGAGCTAAGAATGCACCAGCAAGTGCGCCCCAAGAAACGCCCATCATCTGTGCAATGTATTTTGTTGTTTCGCTCTTGCTTGATACCTGGAAAATAGCAATTGAAGCAGAGATTACGATGAATACAACAATAAGTGCGCGCATTGTAATCATCTTGCTCTTTTCTGTCATTCCATTCTTCTTAAGTGGAGCAATAAGGTCAAGTGTAACTGTTGAACCAGAGGTGAGTACAAGTGAAGAAAGTGTTGACATTGAAGCTGAAAGAACAAGAACAATAACAACAGCAATAAGAATGTCAGGGAGTGTTGAAAGCATTGTTGGAATAATTGAGTCGAAACCGCCAACTGGTTTGCCTGTTGCAGCGTCAATCTCAATAACGTTTGAGAAAAGTCTGCCGAAGCCACCAAGGAAGTAGCAACCACCAGCAACTATAATTGCAAAGAGTGTTGAAATAACAGTACCCTTTTTAATTGAGTCTTCGTTTTTAATAGCGTAGAACTTACCAACCATTTGAGGAAGACCCCAAGTACCAAGTGAAGTAAGAATAACAACGAAGAGTAAGAATAATGGGTCAGGGCCAAGGAATGAAGAATAAGCACCTGCACCTTCCCAACCTTTAGCACCTTCAATCATAGCAAGTGAATGTGTTGCAGCTACAAGACCGCCGTTTGCTTTAAGTACTGCAAGAATAACTGCTGTAATACCACCAAGCATAATAAGACCCTGAATAAAGTCGTTAATAGCAGTTGCCATGTAACCACGAATAAGAACGTAAATACCAGTAAATACTGACATTACAATAACACATACTGGGTAAGAGATTTTGTCGCCATAAGCCATGTTGAAAAGTCTTGAAAGACCGTTAAAGAGTGATGCTGTGTAAGGAATTAAGAATACGAAAGTAATAATTGAAGCAGCAATCTTTAAGCCCTTTGACTTATAACGAGCGCCAAAGAAGTCAGGCATTGTCTTTGAGCCAATAGCCTGAGTCATAATTCTTGTTCTTCTACCAAGAACTGACCAAGCAAGAAGTGAGCCGATGAAAGCGTTACCAAGACCAATCCAAGTTGAAGCTAAACCAAAGTTCCAACCGAACTGACCAGCGTAACCTACAAAGATAACAGCTGAGAAATAAGATGTGCCGAATGCGAAAGCACTAAGCCAAGGACCAACTGAACGTGAGCCAAGAACGAAACCGTTAACATCTGTTGCGTGTTTGCGTGAACGGATACCAATGCCAATCATGAGTGCGAAGAAGCACACAATAAGGGCAGTGGTTAAAATAATTTTTGTCATTTTACATTCTCCTTTATGTAAATGAGATTATCTCTCATTTTGGTCTGCAATAAGTCTGTCTGCGCCATAAATTTTACGAAGTAATGGCTTTTCAATTTTACCTGTTGGGTTTCTTGGAACGTCAGCAAAAATAATTTTGCGAGGGCGTTTGTAACGAGGAAGCTCAAGGCAAAATTCGTTAATTTCTTCTTCAGAGGCAGTCATTCCGTCTTTAATCTTAATAATAGCGGCTGCAATTTCGCCAAGTCGCTCATCAGCAAGACCAATAACCGCAACGTCAGAAACCTTGTTGTTAGTACGAATAAAATCTTCAATTTGAACTGGGTAAAGGTTTTCGCCACCAGTAATAATAACGTCTTTTTTACGGTCAACAAGGAAAATGAATCCGTCTTCATCCTTCATTGCCATGTCGCCAGTGTAAAGCCAACCGTCTTTAAGTGTTTTAGCGGTTGCTTCTTCGTCGTTATAGTAGCATTCCATAACGCCGTCGCCTTTAAGGATTAACTCGCCAACATCTTGACCAGTAACTTCGTTTCCGTTTTCGTCAACGATTTTAACCTCCCAGCCGTATCCCGGAATACCAATAGCGCCAACCTTATGTACATTTTCAACGCCCAAATGAACAGCACCAGGGCCAATTGACTCTGAAAGACCATAGTTTGTGTCGTATTGATGATTTGGGAAATATTCAAGCCAGTGCTTAATAAGGCTTTGTGGAACTGGCTGTGCACCAATGTGCATAAGTCGCCACTTTGATAAATCATAATCTGAAAGCTTTAATTCGCCTGAGTCAAGTGCATTCAAAATATCTTGTGCCCACGGAACTAAAAGCCAAACGATTGAGCATTTTTCTTTAGATGCAGCATCTAAAATAAATTCAGGCTTTGTGCCTTTAAGAAGAACAGCCTTTGAACCACTTAAAAGTGAGCCGAACCAGTGCATTTTAGCACCTGTGTGGTAAAGTGGTGGAATGCAAAGGAAAATGTCATCGTGTTGTTGACCGTGGTGATTTTGCTCAACTCTGCAAGAGTGAATAAGTGAGCGGTGCTTGTGAAGAATTGCTTTTGGGAAGCCAGTTGTACCAGATGAGAAGTAAATTGCCGCATAGTCATCTTCAGTAAGTGGTACATTTGGAGCAGAACTACTTGCATCACTTGAGAGTGTGTGGTAATTCTCAGCAAAAGATGGGCAACCATCGCCAACATAAATTAAAAGTCTGTTGTTGCTAATCTCGTCTGCAATCTTTTCAACTCTGCCAATAAATTCAGGGCCAAAAACGAGCATGTCAGCTTCTGCCAGTTCTACGCAATATTTAATCTCGTCAGCAGCATAGCGGAAGTTGAGCGGAACTGCCATTGCACCAGTTTTAAGAATACCAAAGTAAATTGGAAGCCACTCAAGGCAGTTCATTAAAAGAATTGCAACCTTGTCGCCCTTGCCAATACCAAGGTTCATAAGTGCATTAGCAAATCGGTTTGCCTTTTCGTTAAATACTGTCCAGCTAATTTCAGTTCTGTGGTAACTGCGCTCTGTTGACTGAACAAGGTCATAGTCACGCCAAGTGAGTCTGCGGCTTTCAGTAAGCTCTGGGTTAATTTCAACAAGAGCAATCTCATCGCCAAGCTCTTTGGCATTTTTTTCTAATAAATCTACGATTGTCATTAAATCACCTTTGATTATTTGGATTTTTGGTGTTATAATAACTCCTGTAAACAGGAGGTCTTAACTTATGGTAATTGATTTTCATACTCACACTTTTCCCGACAAAATTGCGGCTCAAACAATTGCTTTTTTGGCGGAAAAGGGTAATACAAAACCATATAGAGAGGGAACACTCTCTTCTCTTATTGAAACGGAGAAGGAAAATGGAGTAGATATAAGCGTTGTTTTGCCGGTTGCAACTGTGCCAAAGCAAGTCCCGTCAATAAATAAACTTAGTATCGAACAAAACGGCAAAAACGGAATAATCTTCTTCGGTGGAATTCATCCGGATACCGAAAATGTAGACGAAGTATTAGACGAACTAAAAAATAACGGAATATTGGGAATTAAAATCCACCCTGACTACCAAGGCGTTCACTTTGATGATCCTCGTTATGTAAAAATTATGCGAGAAGCATTTTCTCGTGATATGCTTGTAGTAACTCACGCAGGTGTTGACATCGGCTACCCTGACCATGTGCATTGCACACCCCAAATGGTATTAAATGTTTTATCAGAGCTTGGCACTCTCGCAAACCAAAAACTCATTCTCGCTCACATGGGCGGTTGCGACCTGCCTGACGAAGTACTCGAAAAGCTTGTCGGTAAAGACATTTACTTTGATACTGCCTATGTCCTTGACCGATACAAAGACAAATGTAAAGAAATAATCGAAAAACACGGAGCAGATAAAATTCTATTTGCAACTGACTCGCCTTGGGCAGACCAGAAAAAGTATGTAGAAATAATTAAAAGCTACGGCTTTTCTAAGGGGATTACCGAGAAAATTTTAAGCGGTAATGCAAAGAAGTTGTTACACTTATAATAGTATAAAAAATTATCTTTACTATCATACCAAAAAAAGCCTTGAAAATCAAG
>JAZUGZ010000125.1:0-3380 GCA_045641425.1 Candidatus Fimenecus sp. | reverse complement strand
ATGTAAAGAGCTTTGGCAGATTCAGTCGTATTTCCTTTAATAATGTTGATTTTTTTACCATCAAGGAAAGAGAAAGCTCTATATCTGTCAATGAATGTAGCATCTTCGCCTACAAGCATTTTATAAAATCTATCAAGTATTCCTTTTATAAGGTAGCTTTTTTGCACCTCTGTGCAATTTTCTCCAAACACAGAATCAGCAATGTTTGATATTTCTTCAGGAAAGCCATTTTCTGGAGTTTTCAAGTTAATTCCTATACCAACAACAGCATAATCAAAAGTGTTATTATTAGGGTTTACAGAGCCTTCTGTAAGAATTCCACAGACCTTTTTGCCATTTATATAAATATCGTTTACCCATTTAATTTTAACTTGTTTTTGTGTTTGTGATTCAATTTCTTCAGCTACTGCTACTGAAGCCATAACAGTTAAAAGCTTTGACTTTTCCGAGGAAATACTATCTTTCAATAAAAGTGAAAAATATGCACCTGTGCCTTTTGGAGAATGAAAACTTTTTCCAAGCCTTCCCCTACCTGCTGTTTGTAAATTGGCTGTTACGACAGTTAGATTTTCAAGGTCTTTATAATTGTTTTTTATATATAAATTTGTTGAGTCAATTTCATCAAATTCTAAAAAAGTAAACTTAGACATATTTTCACTTCCTAACTTTAAGTATTATAACGAAAGGACAGACCTTTTTCAAGTCTGTCCTTTTACTGTTTATATATTATATATGCCAAATCTCGTCACAGTATTCTTTTATTGTTCTGTCTGAAGAGAATTTACCGGCATTGCACATATTGAGCCAACATTTTTTATAAAATGCCATTTTATCCTTATAATCACTATTTACCTTGATTTTTGTTTTAACATAATCGTCAAAATCAAGTAACAAGAAATAATGGTCTGGCTCGTGCCAAGATGCACCCTCTAAAAGTGAAGTATAAAGCTCTTTGAAAATTTTTGTTCTTCCGTCTTTTAGTGTGCCGTTTGTAAGTGCATCGAGAACTCGTTTAATGCGTTTATCATTTTCGTAATAATCTTTTGAAGAGTAATGCTCTTTAATATCTTCAATTTTTTCAACAGTTGCACCGAAAATATAGTTATTTTCTTCCCCTGCTTCACGAACAATTTCAATATTCGCACCATCATATGTGCCAAGTGTCACAGCACCATTAAGCATAAGTTTCATATTACCAGTACCACTCGCTTCTGTACCAGCAGTTGAAATCTGCTCACTAACATCAGCTGCAGCGACTAACTTTTCAGCATAAGAAACATTGTAGTCTTTTACAAATACAACTTTGATATATTTTGACACTTTTTCGTCTTTTTCGATAAGCTTTGATACTTCGTTTATAAGCTTAATAATACCTTTTGCTCGTGCATAACCTGGAGCAGACTTTGCCCCAAAAATAAAGGTTGTAGGAACAAAATCAGTAAGTGTTCCATCTTTAATTTCATAATAAAGCTCTAAAATAGCAAGGATATTTAGAAGCTGGCGCTTATACTCATGAAGTCTTTTAATTTGAATGTCAAAAATTGAATTTGGGTCAACAGAAAAACCATCTTTTTTATTGATAAATTCAGCAAGCTGATTTTTCTTGGCTTGTTTAATCTCAATAAATCTTGAAATTACTTTTTCGTCATCAGCATATTTTGAAAGATTTGAGAGTAAATCAAGATTTTTTACCCATTCATCTGTACCCAAAAGCTCAGTAATAAGTGCAGAAAGTTCAGGGTTGCAAAGGTAAAGCCAGCGCCTTTGAGTAATACCATTTGTCTTGTTTTGGAACTTTTCAGGATAAATTTCATACCAGCTTTTAAGAACACTATCTTTAAGAATTTCGGTATGAATTTCAGCTACGCCATTAACATACTTTGCACAGAATACAGCAAGGAAAGCCATATGAACTCTTTTGTCTTGAATAATATACATTTTCTCGACTTCTGATTTCTCAACGCCAAGTTTTGTAAGCTCTTTTTTGAGCATTTTATCAAGTTTCTTGATAATATCAACAACTTGTGGAATTGTATCACGGATAATTTTCATATCCCACTTTTCAAGGGCTTCTTGCATTACTGTATGGTTAGTATAATTAAACACATTTTTAGTAATTTCAAATGCTTCATCAAAGGTTAATCCTTCGCTTTCAGTTAAAAGACGAATAAGCTCAGGGATAGAAATTACTGGGTGAGTGTCATTAAGCTGAACTGTTACAAAATCAGGGAATTTGCTAAAATCAGTTCCATGATATTTCTTAAAGTTTCTAATAATATCTTGAAGAGATGCACTTGAGAAGAAATATTGCTGTTTTAGGCGAAGTTTCTTACCCTCATTTGTGTCGTCATTTGGATATAGAACTCTTGAAATATCTTCTGCTCTATTTTTAGTAGAAACAGATTTATCGTACTTTTGCTCGTTAAATGTTTCAAAGTCAAATGGCTCTAAAGATTCACTTTGCCAAAGACGAAGTGTACCAACATTATTTGTTCTAAAACCAACAATTGGCATATCATAAGGCACAGCGCGAACACTCATATTCTTAAAATCAACTCTAACTGTTTCGTCCTCATGCCTTACAGACCAAGGGTCGCCGTAGCGAGTCCAATCGTCAACTTCTTCGACTTGGAATCCGTCTGCTATTTCTTGCTTAAAAAGACCATATTTATAACGAATACCATAACCCATCAAAGGCTTTTCAAGTGTTGCAGCACTATCAAGGAAGCAAGCAGCAAGTCTTCCGAGTCCACCATTACCAAGGGCAGCATCTTCTATTTCTTCTAAAGAATTAAGACTTGTGCCAAGTTCTTTTAATTCGTCTTCAACTGAATTTAATATTTCTTTACTTGCAAGGTTGTTATAAATTGCTCGACCCTGAAGAAATTCAGCAGAAAAATAATAAGCACATCTATTTTTAATATGATTTTCTTTACTTTGTTTCCAATCATCTGCAATTATAGATAAAAATGCAGTTGAAATTACATCGTGTAATTCAAAAGGCTTTAACTCAGCAATTTCTTTTTGAAATTTTGCCTTTGAAATAATTTTTGCATCATCAATTATTTTTGACATTTCTTTGCACCCCTAATTTTAGGTAAACGTTTATAAAGATTTGTATAATATCTTAACTTCTCGGCAAGCTCGTCTGAAATATAGTCATTCTCAGCTCGCCACTGCCAGTTGTCAGTTTCAGTTGACGGAGTATTCATTCGAGCTTCGCTTCCAAGCCCTAATAAATCTTGCATCGTAATTATTGCTGTGTCAGAGTTTGAAGCTAAACAAGCGCGAATCATACCCCAGTTATAACCCTCTTTTTTAGTTAGTCCCAAATAGTCTTTTGCACGCTTGCGAGTAGAACGACTTGCGTTTTTAATATA
>JAZUGZ010000124.1:0-2048 GCA_045641425.1 Candidatus Fimenecus sp. | reverse complement strand
CAGCCATTGTTGTCCTCTGTAATAATATCTTCAGGTTGTATATTCAAATCTTCGTTAAACTCTGTGTTTGGTTCATACGAAATAAATGTAAGTCCCGTTCCATCATCAGTTGTTTCAACTGCTACTGCATCTGGAATATCTTTTTTAATTTCTTCTGGTATTTCATCAGAAATGGTTTCTTCTACAACTGTTGGAACATCTTCAGCATAAATTGATGGTGCTTCAAGACCTGGGAGTTCAGTATGTAGGTTGAGAAGATTTGAGGCAGAATTATTAAGTTTTGTACTAAGGGCATAAACATCTTTATGAAGCTGTTCGAGTGAAGAATTAAACTTTTTAGAAACGGCATCAACATCACGAAGAAGCTGTTCAATTTCATTTGCTTGATGTTTTACATCTTGAGAAGCCAAAGCACCAACATCTTTAGCCTTAGCCTTTGCATTGTCAATAATTTCATCAGAATAACGACGTGCGTCAATATAAGCTGCACCAATTTGCTTTTCAGCACGTGCAAGTCGTTCACTTTTGTCTTGATATTCGAAAAGTCGCTGACGCAATTGAGTTGATTCAGCATTTGCTGCTTCTAATTTACTATTTAGCTCTGCAATTTCATTTTCTTTTCTTTTAAGTTCATCAGAAACAACTGAAAGCTCGTCAAGTTTTTCTTCAAGCTCTTCAATTTTCTTTTTGAATTCTAAAGCTTCTTTTCTTTTATTATCAAGCTCTGCAGAAATATCAGCGGTTTCGTTTTGAAGTGATTCAATGTATGAAAGCACGTCAGACTTTTTGAATCCGCCGAATACAGATGTTTTCATAATACTTTTTTCTTTACTCATTACGTATTACACCCTTTGTACAGAATTTTACCGATATATTTTAGCAGATAATTTAATATAAAACAACATATTTAAGCAAAAATAATAAAAATTGATAGACATTTGTAAAAAATGGGAGTAAAATATTAACAAGGAAGTGATATTATGAATAACAAATCAAAAAAAGCACTTAAAACAGCCATTGGTATAAGCGCCGCACTTGCATCAACTTATATGCTTGTTGGTAATGCATTTTATTATTTAACACTCACAAGACGTGGCATCAACAGTTCGATAGCAGATAGGTA
Source organism: Candidatus Fimenecus sp. (assembly GCA_045641425.1). GTDB lineage: Bacteria > Bacillota > Clostridia > Oscillospirales > Acutalibacteraceae > Fimenecus. The sequence goes on along the minus strand of JAZUGZ010000124.1, from coordinate 925 downwards.
CATAAACTCAAATACTGGTACTGATGAAAAAACAATCCATCTTAACAGTGAACTTGACCAAGGCAAAATTTGGTACGACAGAGCTAACAAAGAAAAGCTTGTAATTAGAAGTACTCACAAAAAGAAAAATCTTCATGCAGATTATCTTATTCCAAAAATGGATTCTGATGTTTTTGTTGTTCTTGTTCACGGTTACAGCTCTGCACCACGTAATATGGGCGTTTATGCAAAGCACTATATTGAGCAAGGATTTAACGTAATTGCTCCAAGCATGAACGGTCACGCTGACAGCGAAATCAAGAGAATTACAATGGGCTGGGAAGACAGACTTGATATTATGGACTGGATTGATTACATAGTTGACGAATATCCAGAATCAAATATCATTATTCATGGTGTTTCAATGGGTTCTGCTACAACAATGATGGCGCTTGGCGAAGAATTACCTGAAAATGTTAAACTCGCAGTTGCTGACTGTGGCTTTACATCAATTTGGGATATCTTTGATGAAAAAATCAGCAAAGTTGTTAATATTCCAGGCGACCCAATTCTTACAAGTGCAAATACTGTTAACAAAGTTGTTTCAGGCTTTGACTTTAAGAAAGCATCAGCAATTGACCAATTAAAGAAAGCAACAATTCCAACAATATTTATTCACGGCGAAGAAGATACATTTGTTCCATTTGAAATGTTGCAAAAACTTTATGAAGCAGCTGCTTGTGAAAAAGAGCTTGTTACAATTCCTGAGGCTCCACATGCAAGAAACTCAATTGTAAACCCTGAACTTTATTGGACATCTGTTGATAATTTCATAAAAAAACATTTATAATTCAGATTAAAACAGCGGAGAATAAATTTCTCCGCTATTTTTTTGTTTACTATGTTAACAAAAAATTCAAAAAAACACTTGATAATATATTAAAAA
>JAZUGZ010000123.1:0-3065 GCA_045641425.1 Candidatus Fimenecus sp. | reverse complement strand
AGCAACTGATAATGCGTAAGGAAGCTGTGTTGAAACATGGTTAATATGGTTACACTGACCACCGGCTGATGACATAATTGTTGTATCAGAAATTGGTGAGCAATGGTCGCCACAAACTGAACCTGCAAGGCAAGCTGACATAGCAATAATTTGCATTGGGTCGCCAGCCTTGAAAATTGTAATAACAATTGGAATAAGAATACCAAATGTACCCCAGCTTGTACCAGTAGCAAATGAAATACCGCAAGCAACAAGGAAAATAATAGCTGGTAAAAAGCTTTGAAGCTCACCTGCAACGCCTGACATAGCATCTGCTACAAATGGCTTTGCACCAAGAATACCAGTCATATTTTTAAGTGATGTTGCAAGAGTTAAAATGAGAATTGCAGGAACCATTGCAATAAAGCCCTTTGGAATGCATTCCATAGCTTCTTTGAAGGTAATAACCTTTCTTGCACAAAGCCAAGCCATGGTAAATACGAGTGCAATAATACTACCCCAAGGAAGACCAATAGTTGCGTCTGTGTCTGAGAAAGCTTCAACAAAATTGCTTCCGTCAAAAATGCCGCCAACGTAAACAAGAGCGAATACGCAAATACCAATAAGTACAACAATAGGAAGAACTAAGTCAATAACCTTGCCCTTTGAAGAGTGCTCTTCGTCAATGTTTTCAGCTCTGTCGCCAGTTGTGTAAAGGTCGCCGTTTTTCTTTGCATTAACTTCGTGAATTCTCATTGTGCCGTAATCAAATTTCATAAGTGTAAGACCGATTACAAATACAAGTGTTAAAAGTGAATAGAAGTTGTAAGGAATTGCCTTAATGAAAAGTGCAAGACCTTCGCCGTCACCAGCGTAAGAAGCAACAGCAGCCGCCCAAGAAGAAATTGGAGCAATCATACAAATTGGAGCAGCAGTTGCGTCAATAACATATGAAAGCTTTGATCTTGAAACTTTGTGGGCGTCAGTAACTGGTCTCATAACAGAGCCAACTGTTAAGCAGTTAAAGTAGTCGTCAATAAAAATAATAACACCTAAAACGAATGTCATTAAAATTGAACCAACACGAGTTTTAATGTGCTTTTTAGCCCATTCACCAAATGCGGCAGAACCACCAGCCTTGTTAATAAGTGCAACCATTGTACCTAAAAGTACAAGGAATACGAAAATACCCGCAGTGCCTGAAATTGCTTCAATAAGACCGTCATTAGTAATTATGTCCATAGTGCCGGTAAACTTGAAGTTAGAGCCTAAAATAGCACCTGCTACAATGCCCACTGCAAGTGAAGAGTAAACCTCTTTAGTAATAAGTGCTAAACCAATAGCAATAAGCGGAGGAACAAGTGCCCAGAACGAACCACGAACTTGTCCACTACCTTCACAGCTTTCACAAGCAATTTCTTCTACAATGCCTGTACCGTTACAGTCAAGGCAAGTGCTTGTGCTAAGTGAAGTTCCACTAACTTTTGCAAATACAAGTAATCCAATTACAAGTACAAGAAAAAGTGCAAGCACTATGATTTTTGCTTTACTGTTTTTTGTCTTTGCCATAATAATTCTCCTTTAATTTAATAAAACATAGTTATTTCTAATAACTATTTGTTCGTGAGAATTTTATCATTATGTAAAATAAAAGTCAATATTTGTCGAAATGTTCATAAGTATTGCACAATGTAAATTTGTTGACAATATGTATTTCTGGGTGTAAAATTTAATCATAGCAAGTGAGCAAGGGCGTTCCGATTTAAGTCGGAATGCCCTCTTTTTTATTTATAAATTTATATATTTACATGCAACGGAGTATGGTTCAATTATTGTGCCATACTCCGCTTTTTTATTTAGTTTTATATTGATTCTGTATATAAAAATTAAGGAGGAGATAATATGACAGACTCAATTTTGTCGGCTATGAACGACAGTCTATTCGGTGTGTGGTTCCTTATTGGTGCTGCTTTGGTGTTCTTTATGCAGTGCGGTTTCGCAATGGTTGAAACTGGTTTCACAAGAGCAAAGAATGCCGGTAACATTATTATGAAAAACTTAATGGACTTCTGCATTGGCGCAGTTGTTTTCATTTTCCTTGGCTACGGACTTATGTTCGGTCAAGATTACATAGCAGGTCTTTTCGGACTTCCAAACTTAGGACTTATTAAAGGCTATTTCGAGTCGTCAGGGGACTGGTCAAACTTTGTGTTTAACCTTGTTTTCTGTGCAACTGCCGCAACAATTGTTTCAGGAGCAATGGCTGAAAGAACTAAATTTTCTTCATACTGCATTTACTCAGCAGTAATTTCTGCTTTTGTTTACCCAGTTGAAGCAGGTTGGATTTGGAATAGCAATGGTTGGCTCGCAAAAATGGGATTCCACGATTACGCAGGCTCAACTGCCATTCACATGGTAGGTGGTATCGCAGCTCTTATTGGTGCTTCTATGCTCGGACCAAGAATTGGCAAGTATGTTAAAGATAAAAAGACAGGTAAAACAAAGGTTAAGGCAATTCCTGGTCACTCACTTACACTCGGTGCACTCGGTGTGTTCATTCTTTGGTTCGGTTGGTACGGATTTAACGGTGCTGCCGCAACTGATATTGAAACACTCGCTTCAATCTTCTTAACTACAACAATGGCTCCTGCCGTTGCAACTTGCACAACAATGATTTTCACTTGGATAAAAGACGGAAAGCCAGACGTTTCAATGTCACTTAACGCTTCCCTTGCAGGTCTTGTTGCTATTACAGCACCTTGTGACTGTGTTGATGCTCTCGGTTCAATTATTATCGGTCTTGTTTCAGGCTTCCTTGTAGTATTTGTTGTAGAACTTCTTGATAAAAAGCTTCACATTGATGACCCAGTTGGTGCCGTTGGTGTTCACATGGCAAACGGTATTTGGGGTACTATTGCAGTTGGTCTTTTCTCAACAGGCTATGACGGAGTTGGCAAAGGCCTTTTCTATGGCGGCGGATTCAAACAGCTCGGTATTCAGCTTATCGGCTTCGTTTCAGTTGCAGCTTGGGCAGCAGTTTTAATGTTCATTACATTTACAATTATTAAAAAGACAAACGGACTTCG
>JAZUGZ010000122.1:0-4181 GCA_045641425.1 Candidatus Fimenecus sp. | reverse complement strand
CTTACTCTTTTTGCAAAGCATGGTAGATTTGATTTAACTGCTACTTGTAACGGCGACACAAATGTTGACTACCACCACACAGTTGAAGATATTGGTATTACTCTTGGTATGGCTTTTTCTGAAGCACTTGGCGACAAAAAGGGTATTGAGCGTTATGGCGACATAATTCTTCCTATGGATGAGGCTTTAATTTTAACAGCAGTTGACCTTTCAGGCAGAAGCTATCTTGGTTACGATTTAACAATCCCTACCGAAAAGGTTGGCGATTTTGACACAGAGCTTGTTAAAGAATTTTGGCTCGGCTTTGTAAGAACAGCTGAATGTACTTTGCACATTAAGTCTTTAGCAGGTGGTAACTCACACCACATTATTGAGGGGGCGTTTAAGTCAGCGGCTCGTTCAATAAGTAAAGCCGTTAAAATTAACGAAGAGTACAAAGACGAAATTCCGTCAACAAAAGGAGTACTTTAATGATAGCAATTGTAGATTACGGAGTAGGTAATCTTTTCTCACTTAAAAGTTCATTTTCTTCGCTTGGTGCTGATATAATTGTTACTGGCGACAAGGAAGAAATAGAAAAAGTAGACAAAATAATACTTCCCGGTGTTGGCGCATTTGAAGATGCCGCTAAAAAGCTTTGGGATTCAGGCCTTGGGGATGTAGTTATTTCTGAAGCTAAAAAAGGCAAGCCAATTATGGGAATTTGCCTTGGAATGCAGCTTCTTTTCGAGAAAAGCTATGAATATGGCGAGCATAAAGGTTTAGGGCTTATTCCGGGTGCAGTAAAACCCATTGCAGATGTAATTCCAAGTGACCTTAAAATTCCACACATTGGTTGGAATGCTCTCACATTCAAAAAAGATAGCCCAATTCACAAATACATAAATGAGGGCGACTGTGTTTACTTTGTTCACTCTTTCTATGCGACAGATTGTGCAGACTTTACAATCAGCACAGCAGAATATGGAGCAGAACTTACAGCAGGTGTTCAAAATAAAAATGTTTTCGGTTGCCAGTTCCACCCTGAAAAAAGTGGCGAGGTTGGTCTTAAAATATTAAAAGCATTTACTGAACTTGGGAGCGAAGAATTATGTTAATTTACCCTGCAATAGACCTTTATGACGGTAAAGCTGTTCGCCTTTACAAAGGCGACTATAATCAAATGACAATTTACAGCGAAAACCCACCTGAAATTGCAATAGATTTCAAAAATGCCGGTGCTACTCACATGCACATTGTAGATTTAGAGGGGGCTAAAAATGGTGCTACTCCAAATTTCGAGACAGTAGTAGCTATTAAAAAGGCTGGGGGGCTTTTCTGCGAGGTTGGTGGCGGTATTCGTGATATGGCTACCATTGAGAAATATGTAAATGCAGGAATTGACCGAGTAATACTCGGTACTGCCGCAGTTACAAGTGAAGGCTTCGTGGAAGAAGCAGTTAAAAAACATGGCGACAAAATCGCAGTCGGAATTGACATTAAAGACGGATTTGTAGCAATTAAGGGTTGGACAGAAAAAAGCGAGCTTACGGCTATGGAGTTTGCAGAAAAAATGCAAAACATAGGCGTCAAAACTCTTATTTGCACAGACATTTCAAAAGACGGTGCTATGAACGGCACTAACCACGAGCTTTACAAAGAACTTATGGAAAAATTTAGTATGCAAATTATAGCTTCTGGCGGTGTTTCATCTATTGACGATGTAAAAAGACTTGCAAGTAGAAAAACTTACGGAGCTATTATCGGTAAAGCCTATTACACAGGTGATATAAATCTTAAAGAAGCAATTGAGGTGGCAAAATGATAACTAAAAGAATCATTCCGTGCCTTGATGTGCGAGATGGCAGAGTAGTAAAAGGCGTTAATTTTGAAGAACTTCGTGATGTTTCATCCCCAGTAGCACTTGCAGAGTATTATTCATCTTGCGGTGCTGACGAATTAGTTTTTTACGATATTACCGCTTCAAGTGATGGCAGAAAATTATTTACAGATATACTTACTGAAACAGCAAGTAAAGTTTTTATTCCACTTACAGTTGGTGGTGGAATTAACACAGTTGAAGATTTTGACAGAGTTTTGAAATGTGGTGCCGACAAGGTTAGTGTAAACTCTGGCGCAATTAAAAATCCAAACCTTATAAAAGAAGCTGCAATGCTTTATGGCGACCAGTGCGTTGTGCTTTCAGTTGATGTGAAACGAGTTGACGGAGAGTTTAGAGTATTCGCCAAAGGTGGCAGAGAGGACACAGGCATTGAAGCAATTAGCTGGATAAAAAAGTGCGTTTCTAACGGTGCTGGCGAAATTGTTGTAAACTCAATTGACACAGACGGTGTTAAAGGCGGATTTGATTTAGAAATGCTCGAAGCTGTTTGTAATGTAGTTTCTGTTCCAGTAATAGCATCTGGTGGTGCTGGTAAAACAGAAGATTTTATCAAACTTTTTAAGACATTACCAAAGGTTGATGCCGGTCTTGCCGCTTCAATTTTCCACTTTGGCGAAGTAAAAATCAAAGACTTAAAAGAAGAAATGTATAAAGAGAATATTCCGGTTAGGAGATAAATTATGATAGACATTAAAGAACTTAAATTTGACGAAAAAGGCTTAATTCCAGCAGTTGTTGTTGACAGCGTAAGCAAAAAGGTTTTAACAGTTGCTTATATGAACGAAGAAAGCCTTAAAATAACAATGGAGAAAGGTTTAACTTGCTTTTGGAGTAGATCTCGTCAGGAGCTTTGGCTCAAAGGCGAAACAAGTGGCAACTACCAGCACGTTGTATCAATCACAGCAGATTGTGATAAAGATGCTTTAGTAGTTGTAGTTGAGCCAGACGGCCCTGCTTGCCACACTGGTACATTCTCTTGCTTTAACGATAAAGTTTATGAAAGTGATGAGCTTCACGAATTTTCATACGAAGGACTTATGGACCTTATTAAAGGTAGAAAAACAGATAAAAAAGAAGGCTCTTATACAACTTACCTTTTCGAAAAGGGACTTGACAAAATCCTTAAAAAAGTTGGCGAAGAGAGCACAGAGGTTATTATCGCAGCAAAAGCAGAAGATAAAGCTGAAACAATTTACGAAATTTCTGACCTTGCTTACCATGTAATGGTGCTTATGATTGAAGCAGGTATTAGTCTTGAAGATATTCACAAAGAGCTTGCTTCAAGACACGTTATTGACCACAAGGTTAAGCAAGAAAAAATGACAAAATAAGAGAGATATTATGACAAAAGTATTTATTGATGGTAGTGCCGGTACAACTGGCCTTAGAATTTACGAAAGACTTGGCGAGAGAAAAGACTTAGAGCTTATTATTCTCCCTGACGATAAAAGAAAAGATTTAGAAGAGCGAAAAAAGGCATTAAATTCTGCTGATATTGCGTTTTTGTGCCTTCCAGATGCGGCGGCTAAAGAAGCGGTAACATTACTCGAAAATGATAAAACTGTTATAATCGACACTTCGACTGCTCACAGAACTGCTGATGGTTGGACTTATGGTTTTCCTGAAATTGAAGGGCAGAAAGAGAAAATAAAAAATGCAAAGCTTATTGCAAACCCTGGTTGCCATGCAAGTGGTTTTATTTCATTAGTTGAACCACTTACAAGAAAAGGTATTATCCCAAAAGATTTAATTCTTTCAGCGTTTTCTCTTACTGGTTATTCAGGTGGCGGTAAAAAGATGATTGCCGATTACGAGGGTGAAGATAAAGAAAGCTTACTCGCTCCTCGCTCTTATGGACTTTCGCAAACTCACAAGCATTTACCGGAAATGAGTAAAATTTGTGACCTTTCAGAACTCCCACTCTTTACTCCAATAGTTAGTAGCTATTATTCGGGTATGGAAGTTGTAATTACACTTGCGGCTTCTCAAATAAATGGCACAATAGATGACATCAAAAATGCTTATAAAGAGTATTACACAGGTAAATTCATTAAGTATGTAGATGATGCAGACGAAAGCGGTTTCCTTTCTGCTTCTAAATTTTCAGGAAGAGATGATATGGAAGTTAGCGTTTTCGGAAATGAAGATAGAATTATGCTTGTATCTCGATTTGATAACCTTGGTAAAGGTGCTTCGGGTGCGGCAATACAAAATATGAACATCGTACTCGGAATAGATGAAAATACAGGACTTAACATAGGAGGCTAATATGAGAATTATAAACGGCGGTGTGTGTGCC
>JAZUGZ010000121.1:0-4087 GCA_045641425.1 Candidatus Fimenecus sp. | reverse complement strand
CACGCGGGTCATAGAGCAAGGCTTCGTAATCGTTTTTTGGAGTCTGGGCTTGAGTCATTTGAAGACCATAATGCTTTAGAACTTTTTCTTTTCTATGCTATTCCAAATCGTGATGTTAATAATTTAGCTCATGATTTAATTAACGAGTTTGGCTCACTTTCAGCTGTTTTTGATGCTCGTTATGAAGATTTGTGCAAGGTTAAAGGTATTTCAGAATATTCAGCTTCCCTTATTAAACTTCTTCCAGCAATGGCAAGGCGTTACGAACAAAACAAACTTTCAGATGAAAAACCAATTCTTGATTCGCCTGAGAAAATTGCAGAGTTTATGCAAACATTCTATTTTGGCATTAACAAAGAAATAGTTTATATGCTTTGTCTTGATAGTGCTTGCAAACTTCAAAAATGCATTAAACTTGGTGAGGGCGATATTGATAAAGTGTCTATAAGTTATAGAAATATAGCAGAACAGGCCTTTATTACTAATGCCTCAAATGTAATATTAGTACATAATCACGTTTCGGGCATAACAGCACCATCGCCTCAAGACCTTGTTATAACAGCTAAACTGGTTGAAGCAATGCAGGGTGTTGGAGTTAAAATTAGCGACCATGTAATTATGGGCTACGGTACTGATTTTATATCATTACGAACAAATCGAAAATGGTCACATCTATTTAAGAAATAATTTTATTTCACTTGACAATTATAGGTGTTTTTCATATAATAATTAAGTCACATGTGCCGGTGTGATGGAATTGGCAGACGTGCTGGACTCAAAATCCAGTGGTAGCGATACCGTACCGGTTCGACCCCGGTCACCGGCACCAAAAGCAGGCTTTTTGCCTGCTTTAATTTTTGTATTTAGGGTGTTTAGATGAAAAGGATACTTTCTTTTGTATTAGCATTTGTTATGATTGTTGCTGCTTTGCCAATATCGGCAATTTCAGCTTTTGCTAATAGTGTTCCAAATGGGTACATTGGAATTTATACAGTTGATGACCTTTATAATGTTAATAACAACCTTAGTGGTAGATATATCTTAATGAATAATATCGACTTAACAATTGACACAGCTTTGGGCGGTGCCTATGATTTTGGCGGTAGAGGTTGGACTCCAATTGCTGGTGGAGATAAATATTATGCCGATGTTGAATTTTCTGGTATATTTGATGGTAATGGATATTCAATTTCTGGTATGCGAATTTACTTGTCAACAGCTAATATGCCGTCAACCATTTCAAAATCAAGTCATTTAGATTTAGGCTTGTTTTCTTCTGTAAGCGGCACAGTTAAAAATCTTAAAATTATTGATGTCAGCATTGTTACAGAATTTGGATATGGCGATTCTTATTCTATAGGTGCTGGGGCAATTACAGGTCAGCTTTTGACTGGTGCAAAAATTGAAAATTGTTATGTTGATGGCGAGATTTTAGTAAATGCAGGCGATGGCTATTCATATACCGGCGGATTAACTGGCTATTCTTGTGGAAAAGTGACAAGCTCTTGTAATCTTTCAAATGTTTCTGCGTTAACTCGTGTTCCGTCAAAAGTTACTTATTGTGGTGGCGTTTGCGGTGTCAATTTTGGCGCAGTTGAAGACTGTTATAATGCAGGTATTGTTTCTTCAAGAGATTCAAATGGATTTGTTGATACTAATCCAAGAGATTACGCTTGCGGTATATGCGGTTATAATAATGGAGATATTAAAAGAACATATAACTTTACTGAATTTGGCGGACATTCAGATTCAACTGGTGACCGACAAGCAATTTGCGTTTTAGGTACAGATGGAACAGTTGAGAATTCATATTATTTGAATGGTATTGCAGATAATTCAACATCTGCTAAGCCGCTTAATGAAGCTCAAGCGCAAATGCAGTCAATGTATGTGGGCTTTGACTTTGAAAATGTTTGGTATATTGACACGATAAATGAATATAAATATCCACAGTTAAGATGCTTTAGTGTGAATTTACACGAGCATTCTTATGGCGAATGGGTAATTGAAATAGAACCATCTTGTTCTTCGGAAGGCTCAAAATATAAAGAATGTTCATGCGGCGACAGAATAACAGAAACAGTTGAAAGGTTAGCTCATGTGTATGGCCCTTGGTCAGTAACACAGATGGCAACTTGTGAAAATGATGGCGTTAAAACACGAACTTGTCTTAATTGTTCAGCAATTGATACAGAAACACTTTCTGCTTCAGGACATGTTTACACCACGTGGCGAATTGACAGTGAAGCAACATGCACAGAGAATGGATTAAAACATAGAACATGTGTAGATTGCGGAAATATAGAAACACAGGTTTTAGAAAAATACGGCCATAACTATTCAAGCAGATACACAATAGATGAACAATCAAGCTGTACAAAAGCAGGAGTAAAATCAAGACATTGCTTAAACTGTGAAGCAAGAACAGATGTGACAGTAATAGAAGCAAAAGGTCATACATATACAAATTCATTTATTGTAGTAAAACAACCAAACGGAACAGAAGCAGGACTTATGTATAAAATCTGTTTGGAATGTGAAGAAAAGACAGGAAATATTGAATATATCGAAACACCAAGTATTGCCGCATCAAATGTTTCAGCAGGTGTACAGATTAAGTGGAGCGAAACAGCAGGTGCAAAAGAATACAAGGTTTACAGAAGTAATGGAAAAGATGAAGCAACATTAATTACAACAACATCAAGTACATCATATACAGATAAAACAGTAGTATCAAATGAAACATATACATACTACATAGAAGCTGTAAATGGAAAAATAGTAAGTAAGAGTAATATTCAAATTATCTGTCATCTTTCAGCTCCAGTATTAACAGTAGCTAACCAAACATCAGGAACAAAAGTGTCATGGACAGCAGTAGAAGGAGCAACAGGCTACGACGTATATAGAAAGACAAGCACAGAAGGATATAAAAAGGTAGCAACAGTAGAAGGCACTTCATATGTAGATAAAAATGTAAAGACAAATATAAAATATACATACATAGTAAAAGCAACAAATGAAAGTGCAACAAGTGGCTACAAAACAGGAAAAACAATACTCTTCTTAACAGCTCCAACAATCTCAAAGGTAGAGAACCAGTCAGCAGGAGTAAAGATTACTTGGGGAAAAGTATCGGGAACAGATAGCTATGAGGTTTATAGAAAAACAGCATCAGGAAACTATGTGAAGATTGGTACAACAACAGGAACATCATATGTGGATAAGACTGCAAAAGATAATACAGCTTATACATATATGGTAAAATCAGTAAATGGAGCATATGTAAGTGGATATAGAACTGGAAAGACAATACTAAGACTTTCAGCACCAGTAATAACACTTGCAAATACAAGTAGTGGAGTAAAAATCAGTTGGGGTAAAATAGCAGGTGCAACGTCATATGAAGTTTATCGTAAGACAGGCTCAGGCAGTTACACAAAGATTGCAACAACTACAAGCACATCTTATGTGGACAAAACAGCCAAGAGTGGCACCAAATACACCTATATGGTAAAAGCAGTTAACGGCTCTTATGTAAGTGGCTACTCAGGTAAAACTATTACTTGTAAAAAGTAAATAACTCGAAAAGCTCTCCTTATGGGGAGCTTTTTGATGTTTAGATTTTCCTGTTATTGCCAATAATCATTTCGAGGTGATTATTTTGACAAAGAAAATAACAAAAATTGAACTCTCATTGCTTATAGCTTTTTTAATAAGTGTGTCGCTTAGTACAGTTTCTTTCTCTGCAAAGTGTGACTCAGTACGCGACAAAATGCTTCGCATGCACGTAATTGCAAATTCTGACACAAAAGAAGATCAAGAACTAAAGCTTAAAGTTCGTGATGCTGTTTTAGAAAAAGGCAAAGAAATATTTGACGGCTCAGTAACTCGTGACGATGCCATTGAAAAAATAAGTCCACAAATCGATGTTCTTACTGAAACAGCAAAAAAAGTGATAAAAGAAAATGGATTTGACTATGACGTAAAAATTAAAGTTGGAGAAGAATATTTTAACACTCGTGTTTATGACAATTCTGTAACTTTACCAGCAGGATATTACACAGCTGTTACAGTAAGAATAGGG
>JAZUGZ010000120.1:0-2661 GCA_045641425.1 Candidatus Fimenecus sp. | reverse complement strand
ATGGATAAATCAAAAATCAATAGCAATTTAATTAAATATATTGTATGCACAGTGCTTGGCGTTTTAATAATTGGATACTTTGTTTATCAGGTTGTTCAAATGAACTCAAATCCATATAAAACAGAGGTTGCCATTGAACGCAATATTCAAGGAACTATTGAAACTAAAGCTTTTGTAGTGCGTGATGAATCTTACCTTACTGCATCTGACCCAAACGGAACGATTGTTTCAATAGCCGAAGATGGTAAAAGAGTAGGTAGTGGCGAAACTGTTGCAATCTCTTTTAAGAATGCTGATAGTGCTTCAACCTATGTTAAAATCAACGATTTACAAAATGAAATTGATTATTATAATCAGCTTAAAAATAGAGTTGGCGTTGGTACAAACTCTCCGGCATCATATAACGGCTTAATTGACAGTGCTTGCATCGACTATATCTGTTCAGCTCAAAATGAAATTGGTAGTGATTTTGAAGATGCACTAGGCGATTTAAGAGATGCAATTACTACAAAGCAGTTAGCTGTTGGTCAGGTTATTTCAGTTGATGAAAAACTCGCTTCCTTACAGGCTGAGCTTATAAAACTACAAGGTCAAAAACTTGGCTATACAGAAATTGCATCTCCAAACCCAGGCTATTACATAGGTTCAGTTGACGGCTTTGAAAATTCAATGAAATATACCGATGTAATGGATGCTGACACTGAAACAATTAACAAACTTCTTGAGTCCAAAGCATCAAAAGCACCAGCAAATGTTATGGGTAAGCTTGTCGATGCATTTAACTGGTATTTGCTTTGTAATGTGCCTTATAGTCAATCTGGCTCAATTGAAGTAGGTCAAACAATTACTGTTAATATACCAAATACATCTGCTGGCACAATTAAATGCACAGTTGCTAAAAAAGGCGACAAAACTGGCGATGTCGTTTCGCTTATTCTTAAATGCGGTATAATGAACAGTGACGTTTCAAAGCTTAGACTTGTTGACATTCAAATTATTACCGATGAATATTCAGGCTTTAGAATTTCTAATAGTTCAATTCGTGAAGTTGATTCACAAAAAGGTGTTTATGTTTTACGTGGCGATATGGTACAGTTTAGAAAAGTAAATATTCTTTTCTCTACTGAAGATTATTCAATAGTTGAAAGCGTGGCAGATGATTCTTCATATCTTCGCCAGTATGATACAATTATTACCGAAGGAGTTGATTTGTATGATGGAAAAGTCTTATCTTGACGAAAAACGCAAAGATATTTGCTACAATCTTGACGTTATTCAAGAAAGAATAGCAGAGGCAACAATCAAATCAGGCAGAAATCCTGGCGATGTTCGCTTTATGGCTGTTACTAAAACTGTTGACTCAATGTTTATCAATATGGCACTTGACCATGGCGTTACACTTATTGGCGAGAACCGAGTTCAAGAGCTTTTAAGAAAAAAGGATGAGCTTCATTTAGATGGTGTTGAAAAGCACCTTATTGGTCATTTGCAGACAAACAAAGCAGGTCAAATTGTCGGTGTTGCTGATATGATTCAATCAGTTGACTCTGTAAAAATTGCAAAAGAAATTGCAAAACAGTCACTAAAAAGAAACATTACTACTGATGTTTTACTTGAAATTAACATTGGCGATGAAGAGAGTAAAACAGGATTTAGCAAGTTTGAATTTATGGAAAGTGTTTATGAAATTGCTGAAATTGACGGTATAAATGTTAAGGGAATAATGTCTGTACCGCCAATTTGCGAAAATAATACAATACTTTGTAAATTTTTTGAAAATATATACAATATATATGTTGACATTAAAGGCAAAAAGATAGATAATATAGATATGCAATTATTGTCGATGGGTATGTCCGGCGACTTTGAACAAGCAATTTTATGTGGGTCTCAGTTAGTTAGAATTGGTTCTGCTATTTTTGGCCCAAGAATATATTAGGAGGAAAGATTATGAGCTTTTTAGACAAGATTTTCAATTTAGTTAATGTTGACGAGGATGGTTACTATCCAGACGATGACCCACAAGATGGTGACCTTGCTACTAATGATCGTTTCTTTGAATCAGCAGCAGAAGAAAAAGCACCAAAAGCTGCATATCACAGAGCACAGCGTCAGTCAGAACAGGAAAAGGTTGTAAATATCCATACAACAGCACAGTTACAGGTTGTTCTTTCAAAACCTGAAAAATTTGATGAGGTTTCTGATATTGCGGACAACCTTAATGAAAAAAGAACAGTTGTTCTTAACCTTGAATCAGTTAATAAAGAAACAGCAAGAAGACTTATTGACTTCCTTTCAGGTGTTGCTTATGCAAATAATGGTCAGTTAAAGAGAGTTGCAAATAGCACTTTCATCATTACTCCTTACAATGTTGATGTAATGGGCGACCTTATGGAAGAACTTGAAAACAACGGTATGTTCTTTTAATTAGTCGAATATAATTTTTTTAGCAGTGTTAACTGCTTATCTAAATATGCCATTTGGCGGAATGGAAGGTAACTTATGCTTACACCAGATAAAGTAAAAGAAAAACAGTTTCAGTCTTCAGGCAGGGGTTCTTACCGTGCTGACGACGTTGATACTTTCATGACAGAGGTTTCAGCTTCTTATGAGCAGATGTTCAAAGAAAATGGCGACCTTGTACGTAAAATTAGCATTCTT
>JAZUGZ010000119.1:0-3577 GCA_045641425.1 Candidatus Fimenecus sp. | reverse complement strand
ATAAAAAACTCCCATATGGGAGTTTTTTATTTCATACTAATATTAAATTTTTCAAGCCAATAGTTTATTTGAATAAAGTAAGCAATTGTCTGTGGTGTTGTCATAAGTTGGCCATACCAAGGCTCAGATTTATTTGACTTTAATAATTCTTCTATTGCATCTTTTTTAATAAAGCTTAAAATTGGAGCGTAAGGGTTTGAAATAATATCAGATAATATTTCGCTTACTTCTTTAAGGTAATTTGGATTATGTGTTTTAGGGTAAGGACTCTTTTTTCGCCAAAGAACTTCAGGCGGTAAAATATCTTTTACCGCTTCACGCAAAAGTCCTTTTTCGTATGATTTGTAATCTTTGTATTCCCAAGGTACAGTGTAAAGATATTCAGCTATTCTATAATCGCAAAATGGAACTCTTACTTCAAGAGCCGAGTACATACTCATTCTGTCTTTTCGATCAAGAAGAGTTTGCATAAACCATTCAATATTTAACTTCATCATTTCTTTCATTCGTGATTCAGTTGAGCTTAACCCCCCAATTTTTGATGTGTTTATTATTGTGTTATTATACCTTTCAGCAACATACTTTCGTGCATCTGGTAGTTTTACATCATCTTTAATAAAGCTTTTTCTATAATCAGTTGATTGAGCCCAAGGGAATCCGTTAATCATTCTAATTTCTTTATCTCTATACCATGGGTAGCCACCAAAAATTTCGTCTGCACATTCACCTGAAAGTGCTACTGTACATTCTTTTTTTATCTCTTTACAAAATGCAAGTAGGGAAGAGTCAACATCAGACATTCCAGGCAAATCTCGTGCATCAACTGCTTCAAATAAAGCAGAAACAACATCTTCTGTATCAAGTGTAATTAAATGATGCTCACAGCCTAAATAGTTAGCCATAATTTTAATGTATTCTTCGTCAGAATTGGGCTGAAATTTGCTTTTTGTAAAATATTTGGAATTATCCTTATAGGTAACAGAAAACGTTTTTAAGACTTTGTTTTGAGCATTAAAATGTGAATTAGCAATTGACGATATTATACTTGAATCAAGCCCGCCTGAAAGAAAAGTACCAATAGGTACGTCAGACACTAATTGACGTTTAATTGAGTCTGTTACAAGATATTTAACTTTTTCTACACATTCCGCGAAAGTGTCGTTATTTTCTTTGTCTTTAAGTATCCAGTATTTCCAAAACTTTAATCCAGTTTTGTCGAATGTGCCACAGCAAGCCGGCCTTACTTCGCTAATGTTCTTAAATACACCATATCCTGGAGTTCTTCCTGGACCTACAAACATAATTTCTGCAATTGAGTTTTCGTCTATTTTGGCTTTCACATTTTCGTGAGCAAGTAAAGCTTTTATCTCAGAAGCAAAAATAAATGAATTTCCGTCAGTAGTATAAAACAAAGGTTTTACACCCATTCTATCTCTTGCAAAGAATAATTTTTGATTTGATTTATCCCAAATGCAAAAAGCAAAAATTCCGTTAAATCGTTCAACGCATTTTTCTTTCCAAGCAACAAAGGATTTTAGTATAACTTCAGTGTCAGAGTGACCATTAAATTTGTAACCTAAAGATTTCAAATCGTTTCTAATTTCTTCAGTGTTGTAAAGCTCGCCGTTATATACTATAACAAACTCATTTTCGCCTTCACAAGTGCTCATAGGTTGCTTTCCGTTTTCAATATCAATTACACATAGTCTTGAGTGTAGTAAAGCAACATTTTCGTCAAAGAATTCACCTTTTTGGTCTGGCCCTCTTGGGTGAAGCAACTTTTGCATTCTTAAAAAAGAATCTTTATGTGTTGTAACAGCACCTGAATATGATACTTCTCCTGCGATTCCGCACATAAAATCACGTCTCTTAGTTTCTTTGTAATTTTATGCATAAAAATTAATTTAATTACACTTTGAAAGTAATAAATATTGTGCTATAATTCTGTTGAGGTGATTATATGAGCTGTTTTGTTAATGTTGTTGGTTCATTTTTTCCAAAACTTCAAAAGGATTTTAAGATTTCAAGTGATGAAGTTTTTTCAGATGTTTATAAGGGCGATTTCTATGAGAACATACCTTATGAAAAATATATAAATAAAAATATTACCATTCCAACCGAAAATGTTTATAGCATTTTATCTTTTGGTGCAGTGCCAAATAATAAAAGTATAAATAATGCTAATGCAATTAACTTAGCTATTTCAAAGTGCAGTGAAAATGGTTGCGGAATTGTTCTTGTAGAAGGTGGCCCTTTTACAACGGGAACAGTTTTTCTAAAAAGTAATGTTGCTTTGTTTATTACAAAGGATTCTTCAATTGTTGCTTCACATAATCCCAATGATTTTGTAGTTAATAACCAAACTCCTGATAATCGCGAAGATTATATTAAAAATGGACTTGTTGTTGCTCAAAACTGTACAAATGTCGCAATATTAGGGCCGGGTAAAATTTGTGGTGAGGGTAATTTTTATTCAATAAAGCCTTACTTACCACCAAAAACAGAGCCATACAAGAAATCATTAGATGTTTGGGATATGCGTCAAGAATATAGAAAACGAATTCGCTTTGCACATAAGTCTAAATATGGTTTTTTAGTTCATTTTCAAAATTGTGAGCAAGTAAATGTGTCGAATATTATTCTTGAAAATTCAGCCTTTTGGACGTTAAATCTAAACTCTTGTACAGATGTTAACGTTTCTCGTGTTGTAATAAACAATAATCGACACGTGGCTAATTCTGACGGAATTGATGTTTCGGGTTCATCTAATGTAAGAATTCAAAACTGTTTTATTTCGACGGCAGACGACGGAATTGTAATAAAAAATTCGCACGATATTGCTTGTAATAAGTCGATGGATAATATTTATATAGCGAATTGTGAAGTAATTTCGTGCACAAATTCCTTTAAGATAGGTACCGAATCATCATTGGATATTTCAAATGTTACTGTCGAAAATTGTAAGTTTTACTTAACCGATATTTTTCCTTGTGGTGCTTCAGGAATATCTGTCGAATCGTGCGACGGTGCCACTGTTTCTAACGTAAATATTAATAATATTGAAATCGATTCAATGGCATGCCCAATTTTTATTCGACTTAATAATAGGAATAGAAATTGCTTGCCTGAGCTTGAAGGTAAAAGTAAGCTTGAGAATATTAATATTTCAAATGTTAAATCTTCTAACGCTGAAATACCAGTAATGATTATGGGTATTCCAAAGCAGAAGGTTAAAGATGTACATATTTCAAATATTACTGTCAATTATGCTAAGGGCAAAGATTATCGTGATTATAGATTTTCAATACCTGAGCAGGAGAGAGAGTACCCTGAGTGTAATCGCTTTAGAAATTTGAATGCTTATGGTTTGTTTATAAGGCACGCTGAAAATATTTCCGTCGAAAACTTAAAAGTAAATCCGAGAAAAAATACAAAACGCAAATTTAAGATTATTATTGATTGTGATAACTTTAAGTTAAGAAATAACTAATTTCAGTAAAAATATAAATCCGTTTAACACTATTGCTAAACGGATTTTTTATTTTAATTATCTCATAACTGTGTATTTAAAGATTTC
>JAZUGZ010000118.1:0-2255 GCA_045641425.1 Candidatus Fimenecus sp. | reverse complement strand
GAAGAAGAAAAAGAAGAGGAAATGTCAAAGCTTGACCGTTGGCTTACTGACCACATGGGTCCTACTATGATGGCAGTTGTTGGTTTTATTTCAACACTACTTGGACTTGTACTTGCACTTGGTATTTTTATGTATCTTCCAACACTTCTTGTTGACAAGTTTGACGAGTACATTGTTGTATCTGCTGACCTTTCAAAGTTTCATCCACTTCTTGAGGGATTTGTTAGAATAATAGTATTTATTCTTTATATGTGGTTAGTGTCAAGAACAAAGTCAATTAAGCGAGTGTTTATGTACCATGGTGCAGAGCATAAATCAATCTTTTGCTATGAAAACGG
Source organism: Candidatus Fimenecus sp. (assembly GCA_045641425.1). Taxonomy (GTDB): domain Bacteria; phylum Bacillota; class Clostridia; order Oscillospirales; family Acutalibacteraceae; genus Fimenecus. The sequence goes on along the minus strand of JAZUGZ010000118.1, from coordinate 1,917 downwards.
GCTTCCACTTACTATTGAAAATGTTAAAAAGATGAAACGCTTTCATCCAAGGTGTGGTACAAGCTTTATATTTGTAATTTTAATTATTAGTATTTTAATTACTTCAGCTCTTGTGCTAATTTTCCCACATTTAAGCGAAATTAGTACACCATTGTGGGTTCTTATGAAACTTGCAATTCTTCCGTTAGTTACTGGCATTGGTTATGAATTCATTAAATATGCTGGTAAGCATGATAATGCTGTTGTTAGATTTTTATCTGCACCAGGACTTTTAATGCAAAGAATTACGACTGTTGAGCCAACAGATGATATTATCGAGGTTGGCATAGAAGCACTTAAAGCTGTAATTACAGATAACCCAGAGGACGACGAAATAAAATGACACTTTTAGAGCTTTATAAAAAATCTGTAAGTGAGCTTTCATTTGGCGGATGTGCCGAGTTTGAAACAAAAATGTTGTTTCAGTATGCCTTAAAGGTTAAAACAAAGTTTTATGATTATTCGGTGGTTGAAGCAACCGATGAACAAATAAGCACATTGTTATTGCTTATTGATAGGCGAAAAAGTGGCGAGCCACTTCAATATATTTTAGGCTCTTGGGAATTTTTGGGTATTGAATTTTTAGTAGGGGAAGGTGTTTTAATTCCTCGACCTGAAACAGAGCAATTAGTTGAATATGTTTTAGAACAACTAAAAGATGTCAAAAATCCAATTGTTTATGACTTGTGTTCTGGTAGTGGCTGCATTGGTTTAACAATTGCAAAATTAAGACCTGATGCAACAGTTTATCTTTTTGAAAAGGAAGATAAAGCTTTTGAATATACAAACAAAAATGCTAAAAATTTAATGCTTAAGAATGCTAATATTATTCAGTGTGATATTTTTGATTTCAATGTTGATACTTTACCAAATGCTAATGTTATTGTTTCAAATCCGCCATATATTAAGTCGAGCGAAATTCCGACTCTTCAAATTGAAGTTCAAAATGAGCCAAGAGCAGCTCTTGATGGTGGTAATGACGGCTTAATGTTTTATAGGTGTATAGCATCAAAGTGGCTTTCAAAAATACTAAAAGGCGGTCTTATTGCTATGGAGTGTGGCGACGGACAATCAAATGACATAATATCAATTTTTGATGGTTTAATTGCAGAAAAAAACATACTTTTTGATTTTAATGATATTGACAGAATTGTAACTTTTAGAATATAATGTTCTTTTAGGAAAGGAGCAATTATGCTTTTTAGTTTTCTTCAAGCCGATTTTCATTTTGCCTCTATTGTAATTCGTTTGTTTTCAATCGCATTTGTTGTTTTTTGCACAATGCCAGTTCATGAATTTGCACATGCATTTGTTGCAACAAAACTTGGCGACCAAACTCCAAGACTTCAAGGCAGACTTACCTTAAACCCAATGGCGCATGTTTCGGCGATTGGCGCACTTATGATTTTGCTTGTAGGCTTTGGTTACGCAAAACCTGTTTCTGTTAATGCGAGAAATTTTAAGGACCCGAAAAAGGGAATGGCACTTGTAGCGGTTGCAGGTCCAATTTCTAATCTTATTATGGGCTTTGTAGCTGAATTTTTAGCTTTTGTGTTCAAGGCTTTCTCGGAAAAAGTTGCTGTCAGTGAAAGAAATGTGCTTTTATTCTCTGCAATTTATTTGTTTTTTCACTTTGCCGCTATTGTTAATGTTAATTTAGCTGTGTTTAACCTTTTACCAATACCACCACTTGATGGCTCAAGAATTTTACAACTTCTTATCCCATCAAAGTATTATTTTAAGGTTATGCAATATGAAAGATATATTATTATAGCTGTATTTTTCTTGATTTTTACCGGCATTCTTACTACTCCACTTTCGTATTTGTCCGGTGCAATAATTAGTTTATATAGAAAATTGTTTACTTTAATTTTATTT
>JAZUGZ010000117.1:0-4515 GCA_045641425.1 Candidatus Fimenecus sp. | reverse complement strand
ATAAAAGAGTAATTTTTTACTGTGTGACAAATAATTATCATAAACATAGAAAATACTCTTAAAAACGAAATTGTGTAATCTCTTTTTGCCATTTTTTTAACCCATTCTCTTATAAACCGTTGCTGTGTTATAAGGAGAAATATATACAGTTCTTTTATTTTTTTTCTCACACACAATAAAAGATTTAGGTAAATCTTCCATTGAAACGGTTACACATTCATTTTCTTTAACTGCAAAATTTATATAATCTCTTGTAGCTTTTGAAACTGTTGTATTATCAAGGTCGAAAATGCCAATAATCTCTTTGTCAGTAATCATTTGGTCTTGTCCAATATGAATTAGCATTATTCCACCACATTTCCGTTTTCTATTTTATAAACCTTGCCTGAACAAAGTCTTGAAACTGTTTCTTTTTCACAACAAGTTATGAAAACCTGTTTATCACTCATTTTGTTAAGAATATAATTTTGACGAGTTGAATCAAGTTCACTCATAACATCGTCAAGAAGTATTACTGGGTGTTCGCCTTTAATATTCTTAATTATTTCAGCTTCGCCGAGCTTTAGTGCCAATGACGCACTTCTTTGCTGACCCTGTGAACCAAATTTTCTTGCGGAAATACCTTTAACAAAAATACCAATATCATCACGATGTGGGCCACAGGTTGTATTTTTAAGGTACAAATCATTAGAACGATTTCTTTGAAGATTTCTAAAAAACTTTTCTTTCACATCTTCAAAATCTTCACTTTCATAACGAATGTTGCTTGCATAAGTTATGTTTAATTTTTCTTTTGCACCTGAAATACCACTATAAATACTACTTGAAATTTCTTCTAAGCTTTTTATGTATTTAATTCTGCTTAAAATTACCATTGCACCCGCTTCGGCAATTTTTTCATCCCAAATATCGTAAGTATCAATTAGTGATGCATCTTTTTCAGTGTTTTTTAGAAGAGCATTTTTTTGATTTATTAAATGATTGTAGTAAGTTAACTTTTTTGCATAAGATTCATCAATTTGGCTAATTGCCGTATCAATAAATTTTCTACGATTAACTGGACCATCTTTAATAAGTGATAAGTGAACAGGCGAAAACACTACGCTATAATATTTACCAATAAGCTCACGAGGGGATGAAAGCAAAACACCATTAAGCGAAGCGTGACGCTTTTTATCAATAAATATTGAAGCAGAATTTGTCCTTGAATCTGTTTCAAAATTAATTGAAACTCTTGAATCTTCAGATTCAAAATTTACAAGTTCAGTATCTTTTGATGTACGAAAGCTTTTACAACCAGTAAAAAGCCAAATGCTTTCAAGAAGATTTGTCTTTCCCTGCCCATTTTCGCCATAAATTATGTTAATTCCTCTGTCAGGAAAAATGCCCATAAAGTCAATGTTTCTGAAATTTTCAATTTTAATTTCATTGATAAACATTAAACAACCTCAAAAATTGTATCGTCAAATTTTATTTTGTCACCTTTATGAAGCTTTTTTCCACGCATAAGGCAAACTTCATCATTAACAAAAACTTCGCCATCTAAAACAACTGCTTTAGCATGACCACCAGTCATTACAGCCCCGCAAAGCTTCAAAAATGCGTCAAGCTTAATAAAATCGGTGTCAATTTTTACTTGCTTTGTTGGTAAAGCTTTCGTATGTGCAGAAATTTTTTTCATTTATTAGTTCATCCTAACCGGTAAAACCATGAATAAGAAAGATTTTTCATAAATTAAAGTATTATCATTATCTGGAACAATAATAAGTGGAGATGTTGCACCATTAAGACGGAATACTACTTCATCAGTATCACAAACCTTAAGTGCATCAAGTAAATATTTGTTATTAAAGCCAATTTCAACTCTTTCGCCCTGAAGCTCTGCAATCATTCTGTCATTTGCAGTACCAAGAGCAGTTGTGCTTGAAATTCTAACTGAATCATTATCAAAAATGCAACGAACATAGCTTTTTACTCTTTCAGTAATAATAAGTGATGTTCTTTCAATAGCACTAATAATGTTTCTTGTGTTAATTTTAACTTCAGTTTTTGCTGTTGTTGGAATTGCACTCTTATAGCTTAAAAATTCGCCTTCTAAAAGACGTGAAATAATTACATAATTACCACATTCAAAAAGAATGTGTCTTTGTGCAACTACCATTGAAATTGTTTCAACATTTTCGCCAACAAGCTTAATTACTTCATTAAGTGTTTTCTTTGGAACAACGAATGTCTTTTCTTCGCCAGCATAGTCAATTTTTTCATTTCTAATTGCAAGCTTATAACCGTCAACTGCAACTAAACGAATATTACCGTTAACAACTTCAAAACGAACACCTGTGTGAATAACCTTTGAGTCATTTTCAGCAGCTGCAAAAATAGTCTTTTTAACCATATCTTTTAATAAACTGCCTTCAATTACAATTGGGAAACCACCTGAAACTGTTGGAAGCTCTGGGTAATCTGTTTCAGAAAAGCCCATAATTGAAAATTCACTATCGCCACTCTTAATTTTACAAATAAGACGGTCGTCACATTCAATTGAAACAATTTCGTCAGGAACATTTCTTAAAATGTCACAAAGAATTTTTGCATTAAGAATAACACTACCTGTGCTTTCTACTCTGCCTTCAACTGAAGTAATAATTCCAACCTCAAGGTCATAGCCAGTGAGCATAATTCTGTCATTTTCTGCTTTAATTAAAATACCTTCAATAGTAGGTAAGTTTGTGCTTTTTGAAGATGTTGCACGTTGAACATTCATGCAAGCTTCAGAGAGAATGTTTGATGAGCATGTAAATTTCATAATTTTTCTCCTTTGCGTTAAAATATAAGATAAATAATAAAAAAATGTTTAGTATTAGTAGTAGAGGCGGACAAACTGTCGAAAACTCTACTTTTTCTTTATTTATCAAAGGTTAAAGATAAAAATTAAACCTTTGAAAACTTTTTGAACCATTGTCAAAAATTATGTTAAAAACTAACTTGTTCAAAACTCAATTGTTGAAAACTAAAAAACTGTTGAAAAGAAAGTAAAAAATTAACCGTTAACATTTTTAATAATGTCGTTAATTACATTCTTAAATTTGATGTCTGAATTAATTCGTTTTTGAACATTTTTGAAAGAATTGTTTACAGTTGAATGATTTCTTCCAAAGATTGCGCCAATAGCTTGTTGTGATTGGCCAGTAATTTCGTGAATTACATACATTGCAACTTGTCTTGCTTCATTAATATTTGCATCACGTTTTTCACTTTTGATTTGTTCAACTGTAACACCAAATGTTTCAGCAACTTTTTCAATTATGTTTTCATTGATGACTGAAACAGGAAGACTTGTAATAAGAATATCTTTAAGTGCTTCTTTAGCCATTTCAACTGTTGGTGTTTTGTGACCATTAAATTCGCAATAAGCGTTAATTCCTTTAACAGCTGAACCGAGCTGACGAATATTGCTTTTAATGTTTTCAGCAATAAAGAAGCTAACATCTGAAGGCATTTCAAGATGTAAATAATCAGCTTTATTTTTAATAATAGCTACTCTTGTTTCAAAATCTGGCGGTTGAATATCACAAATAAGACCGCTTTCAAACCTTGTGCGAAGTCGCTCTTCAATTTTTGGAATTTCGTTTGGTTTTTTATCAGATGTTAAAACAATTTGTTTTCCATCTTTAACTAAAGTGTTAAATGTATGGAAAATTTCTTCTTCTGTTCGCTCTTTACCAGCAATAAATTGAATATCGTCAATTAAAAGTGCGTCACAATTTCTGTATTTGTTATGAAATACATCTGTGTTTTTTGAGTCAATGCAAATGATAAGCTCATTTGTAAAATTTTCACTTGTTGTGTAAAGAATTTTTGCATCTTTATTCTTTTCTTTCATCTTTGAAATAATTGCGTTAAGAAGATGAGTTTTACCAAGACCTGAATTACCATAAATGAAAAGAGGATTAAATGCAACAAGACCAGGATTTTCAGCAACTCTTTTTGAAGCAGAAAATGCCATATTATTAGAACTGCCTACAATGAAGTTTTCAAAAGTGAACACTGGAGGAGTAATATCGTCATATTTACTGTCTGACTTCTCTTCTTTTTTCTCTTCTTTATTTTCAACCTCTTCCATAAGGCAAACGTTAATATCAAATCCAAGATTTTTTGACCAAATCTGTTTAATGATTGGACTGTATTTTTTTTGTATCATATCAATTTTCCATTTTGGGCAAGTAAATGTAACGTTTTCGCCGTCAATAGAAATAAATTTTAATGGTTTAATCCAAATTTCGAAGGCAACATCGCTTTCAAGCTCAGTTTTTAATTCTTCACAAATTTTTTCCCACATTTCTTCAAAAGAGTTCAAATTTTCACATCCTTTATTAAAATAGCTAAAAAATACGAAACGCCGTTATTTTTGAAATAAACGGGTAAATTTAAGTTTTTACATAAAATGGCACAAAGTACCACTATTTATACATAAACCATTTTAACACAGTTTAAGACCATTTTCAATAAGTTTTT
>JAZUGZ010000116.1:0-1717 GCA_045641425.1 Candidatus Fimenecus sp. | reverse complement strand
ATGAATTCAGGAAAATTACTATTGTGCATTTTATTTGGAATTATGTTTTTAGTTCAAACAGCACTTTTAATTAAAAGTAAAAAGTTAGTGATGGGAATTATCTTAACAGCAATTCAAGGTGTTTGTGCATTATTTGCAATTAACCTTTTAGGCAGTTTTATTGACATAAGAATACCAGTAAATTTTTGGACAATTAGCACCTCAGGGCTCTTTGGAATTTCAGGTGTTATTGTACTTTTAATAACCGATATTTTATTCTTGACACCTTAAAATGGGTGTGTTACTATGAAACCGAAGTAAATATTAACTATTTGTAATTTTATTGAGGTTTCTTATGAAAATTATTATTGTTCGCCACGGCGACCCAAATTACACAATTGACTCATTAACATCAAAGGGTAAATCTGAGGCAAAACTACTTTCTAAAAAGCTAACACAAATCCCAGTAACAGACTTTTATTGCTCCCCTCTTGGCAGAGCAAAGAAAACCGCATCATACACATTAAAGCCACTTAAAAGAAAAGCTGAAACACTGCCGTGGCTTAGAGAATTCTGCGGTAAAGTTAAATACCCAGACGGTCACGAAGCAATTTGTTGGGACAGGCTACCAAGCGAATGGACAAGCGACCCAATTCACTACACAGACAAGTGGTATGAAAGCAATTTAATGAAGTCCTACAATGCTAAAGAAGAATATGACAAGGTTGCAAATGGCCTTGATGAACTTCTTAAAAAACATGGCTACATTCACGATGGTAAAATCTTTCGAGTTGAGAAAAGCAATCACGATACTATTGTTTTATTTTGTCATTTTGGTGTTGAAGCAGTTATGCTTGCTCACTTATTTGGAACAACGCCAATGGTATTTTGGCATAATTTTGTTGCGCTACCATCTTCAGTAACCGAAATTGTTACAGAAGAACGCGAAAAAGGCATTGCATCTTTTAGACTTATGTCTTTTGGAGACACTGGGCATTTGTTCAAAGGAAACGAAGAACCAGCATTTGCTGCAAGATTTTGCGAGTGCTATGACGATGATACAAGGCATTAAAAAAATTATATTTTAGTAAGCAAAAATCCGATACAGAAATCTGTATCGGATTTATTTTTATTCTTGTTCATCTTCGGTGTCAATAACTTTAATTTTAGCATTAACACCCTTTGAGCCTGAAACAACAACCTCTTCGGCTTGTTCAATTTTTTCATTGAGTTTCTTTTGCTCTTCTGCTAATTCGTTTTGTTTTGTTTTCTTCAAAGTTCCTACAAACTCAGCAATTTTTTTGTCAGTAGATTTTTCTGGTGTTTCAGCCAACTTCTTCTCTTCAAGTTTTTTAGCAACAGCTTTAGCACTTGAAAATTTACCGCCTATTTTAATCATAAACGCATCATAATCTGCAGGCGAAATTGCAATGTATCGTTTTTCATTTGAAACCTTTTTTTCTTTTCGATTTAGTGTTTCTGCTTCATAACCAATAACAATAACTCTTTTTTGAAAACCAAAAGTACTTTTTTTCTTAACATCCGCAGGAAATTCAGTATCGATTACAAAAATCGAATTATAAGGAATTTTTATTCTTGTAAATGGCCACTGATATACAAATAAATAATCTTCTTCAAGGGAATAATAAGTATTAAATAAAAGTGGAAAAAGGTAAATTGCATCAATTACTAAAAGCAAAACGCCATACCAAGTAACAATGTTTTGCCAAAGAAAGAT
>JAZUGZ010000115.1:0-1520 GCA_045641425.1 Candidatus Fimenecus sp. | reverse complement strand
GACTTGTCAACCTTTGAAATTTCACGATTTACTTCGTCAAGCTCCAAAGTGCTATAAATTACAAGGCCCAAGAAGAAAAGACAAACACTTGCAATAGTAAGAATTCTAAATGCCTTTTTATTAGCGATTGCCATTTGTGCTTTAAGCTGTGCAGGGCTAATTTTTGGCGGTTTTACAAGCTTTAATTCTGGTCTTGCATTATTCTGTTGTATTTTTGGAGCAGTGCTCTGTCTTGACGGAGCAGCAGGCTCAAACAGTTCAATGTTGTATCTTGAATTCTGTGCCATTTTCTCTTCCTCATCCTAATTTTTCTATTGTTCGAAGCCTTGCACTACGGCTTCTGTTGTTATCGGTTAATTCTTTATCGCTTGCCGTGATTCCTTTATTGATTATTTTGCCTTGTGGTGTTTTACCGCAAACACAAACAGGAAATTCTTTTGGACAAGTACATCCTATTGTAAATTCCTTGAATTTTTCTTTTACAATTCGATCTTCAAGTGAATGGAAAGTTATTACCGAGAGCCTACCGCCCACTTTAAGCGAGTCAAACATATCTTGAACGGCTCCTGAAAGCATTGTAAGCTCGTCATTTACTTCAATTCTTATTGCTTGAAAGGTTTTTCTTGCAGGGTGACCGTCACGCCTAAATTTTGCCGGATAAGACTCTTTAACGATTTCTGCAAGCTCTAAAGTTGTTTCAATTGGTTTATCTAAGCGACTTTTTATTATGTTTTTCGCTATATTTCTTGCAAACTTTTCTTCGCCATATTTAAGAAGAATAGTTATAAGCTCTTGTTCGCTATATTCATTTACTACGTCATAAGCACTTTTGCCAGTTTTGCTCATTCGCATATCAAGAAAAGCGTCATTATGAAACGAAAAGCCCCTTGAAGCTTCATCAAGTTGAAACGAACTAACGCCAAGATCAGCGAGTATTCCGTCTGCTTTTCTGCCACCAAGAATTTCTTTTATATTGTCAAAAGTATTATGTACTATTTCAACGCGTTCATCGTTACCAATTCGTTCGGTAATTACTTTAATTGCGTCTGGGTCGCGGTCAATTGCCACAAGGTGACCATTGGGGGTATGCTTAAGAATTTCTTTTGAATGCCCTGCCCCACCGCAAGTACAGTCAACATAAAGACCGTCTTTTTTAATATTTAGTGACTCAATTGTTTCATTAAAGAGAACTGAAACGTGTGTAAACTCCATTGTCGCCACCGTTAGAAGATAAATTCGTCAATGTCGTCAAGTTGTGACATTGGAATTGTTGCGCCATTAAATTCTTCAGCAGACCAAATTTCAATTCTTTGACCAGCGCCAATAATAACAGCGTCTTTAGTAAGACCAGCATGTTCAACTTGGTCAGCAGAAAGTGTTACTCTGCCTTGCTTGTCCGCGCTTGTGTCAGCGACCTGGCTAAAGAAAGAACGCTGAACCTTACGATTTGGGTGGTTAACAAACTGACGGCTAACCTCTTCAAATGTGTCTTTATTGTAAACATAAAGGCACTTTTCAGG
>JAZUGZ010000114.1:0-2570 GCA_045641425.1 Candidatus Fimenecus sp. | reverse complement strand
CTTTCAAAGAGAAAAGACCCAGAAGCAAATGTTACTTATTATGTTGAAAAAGGTTACCCTAAAGAGAGTGTTCAAGAATACATTTTAACAATTCTTAACTCAAACTTTGAGGACTGGCGCAGAGCTAACAAGACAGAAGATGTGTCTAAATTTCCATTTAACTTTAAGAAAATGTCAGTTTCAGGTGCACTTTTTGACATTGTTAAGTTTAATGATGTTTCAAAGAATGTTATTTCACTTATGAGCGCCGAAAAGGTTTACGAATATGTTACTGCTTGGGCAAGTGAATACGACAAAGAGCTTTATACACTTTTAACAAGTGACGAAGCAAAGGCAAAAGCAATTTTGAATATTGACAGAGATAATCCAAAACCAAGAAAAGATATTGCATCTTGGGACGAGGTTAGAGATTATATTTCATATTTCTATAATGAAATTTACACTCCTGACATTACACTCCCTGAAAGCATAAACAAAGCTGATGCAGTTGATATTCTTACAAAATATAAAGAAATTTATAACGAGAATGACACTAAAGACGAGTGGTTCGCAAAGATTAAAGAGCTTTGTACTGCTTGTGGCTACACTCCAAATGTTAAAGAGTATAAGCAAAATCCAGATGCTTTCAAAGGCCATGTTGGCGATGTTACAACAGTTATTCGTGTTGCAATGACTTCAAGAGTTAACACTCCTGACCTTTACTATATTATGAAGGCTTTAGGATTAGACGAAGTTAATGCTCGTTTTGACACAGCAATCAATTCATACAGAGGTTAATATAATGGAAGAAGTAATTAAGACATCAAATTTTATTCATGACTTCATTGACGAAGACTTAGAAAAGGGCGTTTACGACCACGTTCAAACCCGTTTCCCACCAGAGCCAAATGGTTATTTGCACATTGGCCACGCAAAGGCTATTTGCATTGACTTTAGCACAGCTGAAAAATATGGCGGTGTTTGTAATCTTCGTCTTGACGACACAAACCCTACTAAAGAGGACACAGAGTACATTGATGCTATTAAAGAAGACATTGAGTGGCTCGGCTTTAAGTGGGAAAAGTGTCTTTTCGCATCAAGCTATTTTGATTTTCTTTACGAATGTGCTTTAATCCTTATTGATAAAGGTTTAGCTTATGTTGATGACCTTACAGCAGAGGAAATGAGAGAGTACCGCGGTAATCTTACAGAGCCTGGTAAAGAAAGCCCATACAGAAACAGAACTGTTGAAGAAAATAGAGAGTTATTCCGTAGAATGACTGAGGGCGAGTTTGCAAATGGCGAAAAGGTGCTTAGAGCTAAAATTGATATGGCTTCGCCTAACCTTAATATGCGTGATCCTGTAATTTACAGAATTGCTCATGTAACTCATCACCAAACTGGCGACAAATGGTGCGTTTACCCAATGTATGACTTCGCACATCCACTTTCAGATGCTCGTGAGGGCGTAACACATTCACTTTGCTCACTTGAATTTGAAAATCACAGACCACTTTACAATTGGTTTATTGAAAAAACAGAGCTTTTCAAAAACCCGCCAAGACAGATTGAGTTTGCTCGTCTTAACATTAACTATTGCATTACAAGTAAGCGTAAACTTCTTGAAATGGTTAACGAAGGCATTGTTTCAGGTTGGGACGACCCACGAATGATTACTCTTTGCGGTATGAGAAGAAGAGGTTACCCAGCAGCTGCTGTTAAAGACTTTATTACAAGAATTGGTGTTTCAAAGGCAGACAGCACAGTTGACTATGGTCTTATTGAAGCTTGTGTTAGAGATAATCTTAATGCAAATGCTCCAAGAGCTATGGCAGTTCTTCGTCCACTTAAGGTTGTTATTGATAACTACCCAGATGGTAAAACCGAAGAATTAGAGGTTGAAATTCATCCAGAGCACCCTGAACTTGGCAAGAGAAAGGTTATATTCTCAAAAGAAATCTTTGTTGAGAAAGAGGACTTTATGGCAGAGCCAGTTAAAAAGTACTTTAGACTTTTCCCTGGAAACGAAGTTCGCTTAAAGAGTGCTTACCTTGTTAAATGTGAGTCTTATGAAACTGACGAAAACGGCGAAGTTACTTGTGTTCATTGTACTTATGACCCTGAATCTCGTGGCGGTAATGCTCCTGATGGTAGAAAGGTTAAGGGTACAATTCACTGGGCAAGTGCCGAAGGTAGCGTAAAGGCTGAAGTTAGACTTTACGACAGACTCTTTACAGCTGAAAATCCTGCTGACGAGTCAGCTGGCTCTTACAAGGATTTCTTAAATCCAGAGTCACTTATTGTACTTTCAGATTGCCTTGTTGAAAAAGGTATTGCAGATAGTAAACCTTTAGACACATTCCAGTTTATGCGTCAAGGTTACTTCTGCGTAGATAAAGATTCCACAGAAGAAAAAATGGTATTTAACAGAACAGTACCACTTAATTCTTCTTGGGGAAAGTAAGGTGTAAATTATGAGTAAAAGAAAAGCTAAATCAAAGAAAAAAACAACTCGTTTTGATATTATGTACAGCGTTGTTACTGCAATTTTAGCAGTGGCACTTTTTCCAATTGTATATTTTATGAACCTT